>CAZYSW010000003.1:0-40736 GCA_964650105.1 uncultured Nannocystaceae bacterium | reverse complement strand
GGCGCCCCGGTGTGGATCGACGCCGAGCATCTCGCGGTCGTCGGTCGGTCGTACGACGGGCCCGAGTCCGTCCATTTGCTCAGCACGGCGGAACCCATGAAGGTGCTGCGCCTGGAGGCGACCGTGTTCGAGAACGCCTACGATCTCGGCCAGGTCGCGGCCGTACCGGGGGGGAAATCGCTGGTGGTCTCGGCGGGCTCCTTTCCGCGCAAGCTCTACCGCGTCGATCTCCCGCAGGACCTGCGCAACCTGTTCGCGACGCCGGTGGTGGCCGAGGAATGGGTCCCCGTCGAGCGTCCCGGCGCCCCGACCATCTACGACCTGGATCCGAGCCGCGTCGAGGTCACGGTGTTGACCCGAGAAGGGCGGGCGCTCGACCCGACGGTCTCTCCCGACGGGACGTGGGTCGCGTTCACGCTCGCCGACGCGGAGCTCGATCGGCCCGATGCGTCGGGCGACACCGAGATCGCCGTGGTGCGTCTGAGCGACGGCAGCGGCATGCGGCTGGTCACCCGCAACGCGCTGCCCGATCATTCACCCTTCTTCGTGCGGGACGGCAAGCACCTGGTGTTCCAGACCCGGGTGGAGATTCCCAAGACCAACTGGCACATCACCGCGCCTCGGGTGGTCGCCATCGAGGAGTAGACGGCGAAGGGTCAGCTGCGCAGGGCCGTCACCTGCAGGTGCTCGGTGCAGTCGACGCGGGCGGGTTCTCCGTCGGCATCGAGCATTTCGCCCTCGACCCGCCACCACAGCTCGCCCTCGAGCGCCACGGGGACCCGATCGGGGTCGCCGAAGGTGCCGTCCATGCGGGCGACGAGCCGAAGCCCCAGACCGCCGGACTCGATGTTCACGAGCGCACCGGCAGCGAACGTCCCGTCGTCGTCGACCGGCCCGGTGAACGCGTCGGTCGCCACCCGGAGCAGGATCGCCCCGTCGCTCTGCACGACGGTCAAGGGGACGCTCGCCCCCGCGGGCAGGGTGCCGCACACCGACAGCCCCGAGCCGAGCATCCCCTCGCAACCGCAGTCGACGGGGTCGGCTCGGGCGAGATACTGGCCGCTCAGCGCGAAGCCTTCGGCGGTGCCGTAGGCACGCGCGAGGTCGTGCACGACGTCGGGATCGAGGAACCCGGGGCCCTCGGAGCATCCGACGAGGACCATCCCGGCGATCGCAGGTACGAAAGCTCGACGCCGGGTCATTCTCGAGCGGCTCCATGCTCGGCGAGGTAGGCCTCGATGGCGGCTCGGCGCGCATCGTCGATGACGATGCGATCGCCGATCTTGCGCCCGTGCAGATGCTCGACGACCTCGCGGATCGTCACCACCGGAAGGACGGGGACGCCGAGCTCGTCCTGCAACTCGACCAGGGTGGAGCGCGACGTCCGGCCTCGCTCCTGGCGATCCACGGCGACGACCACCGCTTCCACGGTGACGCGGGCCGCACCGCGCAGAAGCGAGACGGCTTCGCGAATGGACAGGCCCGAGGTGATCACGTCGTCCACGACCACGACCTTCATGCCGTCGGTGGGGACGGTTCCGACGAAGACGCCGCCCTCGCCGTGATCCTTCTGCTCCTTGCGGTCGAAGGAGAACCCGACGTCGAGGCCTTTGCCGGCGAGCGCGATGGCGGTGGCGACGGCCAGCGGCACCCCCTTGTACGAGGGTCCGAACACGAGATCGCATGCGATACCGCGCTGGACCACGACGTCGGCGTACGCCTGACCCAGGCGGCCGATCGCATCGCCGGTCCGAAGCTGACCCGCGTTGACGAAGTAGGGGGAGCGGCGCCCGGACTTGAGGGTGAAGTCGCCGAAACGAAGAACCTCGTACTCGACCAGCAGGTCGACGAACGCGGCCTGGTGAGCCTGCATGGGCGGAGTCTAGCAGGGTCTCGGCAAAGTCCCGCGCGGCGGTGACACGGTTCCCGCCGACGTCGGCTGCGTTGCTCGGCGCTCGAAAATGTGCCCGACGTTCCTTGGGTCCCCCGTCTCGCCGGCGCCGACCCTCGACGGCATTCACTCCGCACGCGACGTCTCCGAGACCCGGCGGGGATGGTGTGTACGGGGTGAGGAGGCGGACGCTCGACGTCGCGAGGAGGCCGGGGTCGTCGGTGGAGGCGAACGAGGGTCGGGCGTGTCCGCCGTCCGCGTCAGTCGTCGAGGGGCAACGTCACCCGCAAGCGGGCCCCCGGCCGACCGTCGCGTCGCCCGTCGGCCACGATCGAGCCGCCGTGTGCACGAGCGATCTGGCGACACAGGTGCAGCCCCAGCCCCACACCGCCCTGGTCGCGGGTGCGCGCCTGGTCGAGTCGCGTGAACGGCTCGAACACGCGCTCGCGGTCCTCCGGCGCGATCCCGGGCCCCTCGTCCTCCACCTCGACGACCAGGTCGTCGCCTCGCGAGTTGGCCGTGATGGTGATGACCCCCTGCGGGCAGGCGCGCCGCGCGTTGGCGAGCAGATTGCTGAACAGCCGTCCCAAAAGGAGCGTGTCTCCCATGAGCACGTGCTCCTCGTCGAAGCCCTCGAGCCGAGCGTCGAAACGCTCCGCCAGCGGCCGCAACAGCTCGTTCAAGCTCACGCGTTCGCGATCGAGCACGCCCTCGCCCGCCTTGAGCTCCAGCCTGCCGCTGGTGAGCAGGTCCCCGATCAGCGTCTCGATCTCCGCGACGTCGACCGCCATCTCCTGCAGCCCCCGACGTACCCGCTCCAGGTCCGGGCCGTGGGCCCCGCCAGCCGCCGATCGGTCGAGGCGCTCTTCGAGGATCTCGAGCAGTACCTTGATGCGCGAGATGGGGGTCCGAAGCTCGTGCGAGACGTTGGCCAGCAGCGTCCGTTGGCCCAACAGCAGGGTCTCTACCTTGGCAGCCATCTCGTTGAAGGCCACGCCGAGCTGATCGATCTCGTCGCGGACGACCCTCGGCAGCGCGACGCGGTGGCCGAGCTCACCGGTCGCGATCCTGCCCGCGCTTCGCTCCAGGCGCGCGAGCCTGCGGGTCATGGATCGAGACAGCGCATAGGCGCCCAGGCCCAGAACGCCCAGGACGAACAGCCCTCCGAGCCCAGCGAGCAAGACCCGCGGACGCGGAGCGGCCAGCACCATCACGATGGCTCGTGTGGTGCCGGAGGCGGGATCGGTCAGCGGATAGAGCACCATCGTGCCGCGACGCTCGTCGAGGCGATGCACGATCGGTTGGCCGCGCTCGATCTTGCGACCGAAGCGACGAAGCCGTCGTGGGATCCGAGGCGGGCCCTCACCGACGAGTCGCTCGCCTTGGCGGGTGTACACCCCCAGGCGCGTACCGAGTCGGCCTTCGAGGACGTGGACGTACCGGTCGAGCGCGACGGGGTCGTCGAGGTCGTCGACCAGCGCATCGTTGTGGTTGCCGAGGACCTCGATCGTGTCGCCGACCCACTCGGAGCTCAGGTTGCGGGCGACGACCCACCCTCCGACGGCGGCCACGGCCGTCGCCAACAGGACGGTGACGACGAAGAACAGGTAGATCCGAGCGAACAGCCCCGAGCGCCGCGGCTGGCCGGCGTTCGTATCGGGCATCAGTCCTCGCCGCCGAGGACGTATCCCACGCCCCGAATGGTTCGAATCAACTGCGCGCCGTCGGGATGCGCGGCTGTCAGCGCCGCGCGGATCTTGCTGAGGTGTACGTCCACGGAGCGATCGACGGCGGGATCGAAGTCCGTGGCCGGCTCGCCCCGGAGCGCGCGAACCTGGTTGTAGAGCTGACCGCGCGCGAGCACGCGTCCGGGGTTTCTCGCCAGCACCCAGAGGAGATCGAACTGAAACGCGGTGAGCTCCACCACGCCCTCGTGCAGACGCGCGGTCCGTCGATCACGGTCGATCTCCAGACCTCCCACGGTGACGCTCTGCGTCTCGGGCTCGGCCGCGCTCTGGTGTCGGCGCAGGACGGCGCGGATGCGGGCCAGGAGCTCTCGAGGGCTGAACGGCTTGGGGACGTAGTCGTCGGCCCCGATCTCCAGCCCCACCACGCGATCGACCTCGTCGCCGCGCGCCGTCAACATGATGACGGGGATGTTCGACCGGGCGCGAAGCTGCTTGCAGACTTCGAGGCCGTCGAGGCCGGGGAGCATGAGGTCGAGGAGCACGACGTCGTAGTTGCCTTTGGTGGCGCGCTGCAGGCCGAGCTCGCCGTCCGCGACGATTTCGACCTCCCCCTCGTGCTCGCGCAGATACTCGGCCGTCCGCTCGGCCAGTCGGGCGTCGTCCTCGATGAGCAAGATCCGCACGGCGTTCAGTGTGCCACCGATGGCGCGGATCGCCGTAAACCGGGCGTCAAGGGGCGGTTACGGGCCGCGTAGGTGCGCCGAGGTGCGCCAGGGCCCGTGCGCTTGCGTGGGGGCGCCATCTGGGGATGGCTGCGGCTTGACAGCTCCTGGAGGCGCCGGTACGTGAGGAGCCGTGGACTACCGCTGCAGCCAGTGTCACCAACGGCTCGCCAGCGACGGCGAGCCGAAGCGCTGCTCCAACTGCGGTGCGGAGATCGGGTTCGAGGTGGTGGGGGACGTCCCGCTCCCCATGCGCTTGTTCGCGGTGCTCCTGGGCGTGGCGATCGTCGTGGTGGTGGCCGGCGGGGTGGTCAGCCGCTTGGCCGCCTGACGTCGCCCCGATGGGCGGTTCCGGCGCAGGCGTCGGTTTCTGCGCGCCGACGGGCGGGTCGGGGGCGGTTCCGTCCCGGGTTGGGCGACCGGCCGAGCGTCGCCGCGCGCAGCGTGCCGGTGCTGCGGTCGCCGCACGTATGATAACTTCGCGTCGCCGGGACCCGCTTTGATCGTCCGTTGCGCGAGCTGTCAGACCGAGTTTTCGCTGGACGACCGTCAGGTTGGCCCCGAGGGTGCCGCAGTCCGCTGCTCGGTCTGCGGCACGGTGTTCCGGGTGGAACCGGCGGACGCCGGTGCGGACCCCTCCTGGCAGGTGCGCACCGTCGACGAGCTGCTGTTCACCGCGCCCGATCTGGCCACCTTGCGCGCCTGGATCACCGAGGGGCGCCTCCACCCCGACGACCACGTCTCGCGCACCGGCAAGCACTGGATGCGGCTGGGCGACATGCCGGAGTTCGCGGAAGCGTTCGCGGCCTTCCAGGAGATTCCTGGTGTGCTCCAGCCGCTGGGCCCGGGCGGCGAAGTGTCGGGCGACCTCGGCCCACCCCCCGCGTTCGGTACCGCGGACACCCACAGCCCGCTCACCCCGCCGGCTTCCGACGTCGAGGTACCACTGGAACCGGTCGCCGCGCCGGCGGACGACGCCGGCGAGGCGCGCGGAGGGCAAACCCTGGCCCGCCTCCGCCTGGGGCAGATCGCGGCGAGCACCGGGCCGGCCGCGATCACCGAGATCCCGGCCCGCGGTTCCGACCCGCGCGCTTCGGAGGGGCCCGAACCTCCGGCCACCGTAGGAGACGACGACGAGACGCTGGTGTCCGCCACCAAGGCGGTGGTGGCCGCCGAGCGTGCGTCGGCGCGTTCCGGACCCGCCTCGATGCTGCAAGCCGTCACGTCGCACGTCCAGCCGATCACCCGTCCGGTGCCGGCCGACGTGGGACCCAAGCCCGCGGATCGATCGACGTCCGTGGTGGCGGTCCGCGAGACACCCCAGCGCGTGACGCCGCCGGTGGAGCTCGACGAGGAGCGGCTCGCCCCCGCTCCCCGCCCTCGCGGGCGCAAGCTGTGGCCCCTGGCGTCGGGGCTGGCGGTGCTGTGCACGGCCGCCGTGATCTTCGGCGTGCCGGGGATCCGCAATGCCGTGTTGGCGCCGTTCGGGCCGGAGCCTCCGGCCGTGCCGACGATGTACGATGGGCCGGAGATGGTGAACGCGGCCGAAGCCATGCGCGTCGGCGATCCCGAGGCGATCGGCGCCGCCGAGGCCGCCCTGCAGGCCCGCATTGACGCCGCCGACCTCCCGCCCGAGGCGATCGCCGCCATGAAGCTCGCGCAGGTCGAGCTCCTCACCGTTCGAGCACTGGCCTCTTCGGTGCGTGCGGTGGTCGACGACCAGGCCCGGGAGGTCGCCCGCGAAGAGGCGCGGGGGGACGCCGACCGCGCGGGGCGAATCTTCGATGCCCTCGATACGTCGCAGATCCCCGATCGCGATCGCGTTCGACTGGCGCGTGCACGATTGCGCCTGGTCCAGGGGCGGCCGCAGGCGGAGATCGTCGCGTTGCTGCCCGAGTCCGGCGCCGACGAGCTTCGGGCGCTGATCAAGGCCGGGCCGCTGCTTCGCGATGCGGACGCGCGTGTGCCCGACGGTCTGATCGCCGACCTGAGCGCGTTGGAGGCCCCGTCGAACCTGGCACGGCTGGTCCTGGCGCTGGCTTACCTGCGCAGCGGGGACGAGAAGGGCGCCGAACAAGCGCTCGCGCCCGCCCTCGACGAGATCGGAGGCCAGCCGACGGCGCGTGCTCTCGTGGCGGCCATCGCCGCGCGTCAGGGGGCGAACGACGAGGCGTCGCCGGACGATTCCTCGGGCGGCGAAGGCGGAAAGGCCGACGTCGACGTGGAGATCGAAGACGCGCCGTCCGAGGAGAAGGCCCCCGAGCGACCCGCGGGTCCGCGCATCTCCATCGACGTGCTCATCGATCGCGGTTGCGGCAAAGTCGAGAGCGGCGATGCCAAGGGCGGTATCGAGCTCCTGACCCAGGCGCACGAGCGCCGGCCCTCGGATCTCGACGTGATGATCTGCCTCGGCGAGGGTTACCGAAAGTTGGGGAGCCACGGTGCGGCCCTGAAGTGGTTCGAGCGCGCACTGGGGCGCAATTCGAGCTTTCCCGCGGCGTTGCGCGGCGCCGCCCGAGCGGCGGCGAAGACCGGCAACGAGGCCAAGGCGCTCAAGTACTATCGACGCGTGCTGGACGGGGAGCCGAGCAACGCCGAGGCGAGGGCGTACATCGACGCCCATGGATCGACGGCGTCTGCGAACGATTCGGCCTCGGGCCAGGGAGGATGAGGGCCGATGCAGGACGATGGTCGCAACGACGACGACCGAGAGACGGTGACCCGCGAGGATCTCGTTCGGCGACGCGAGAAACACCAGCGAAGGCTCGCCGACCTCGAGGATCAGGAGCGACGACGCCTCAAGGCCCTCCACTGGATGCGGTGCCCCAAATGCGGCGCCGAGCTGGAAGAGATCGTGTTTCGAGCCGTGAAGGTGGACAAGTGCTTCGGATGTGGCGGCGTCTACCTCGACGACGGAGAGCTCGAGCAACTCGCGGGCAAGCCCGGATGGCTCGAAGCCATGCGGCTGTTCTTCTCCGGGTGATCAGGTCAGGCGCCGGGCGAGGGCGCGAAGGAGGGCCACCACGCGGGTGCTGTCGAGCGCCGACAGGTCCTCGCCCAGCGAGAGCACGGTGCCGCCGGGCCAGGCCGCGAGGCGAGCGTCGGGGAACTCGACGAGCACGTCGAGGAGATCTTCGGCACGCTCGAAGGTGCGCTGCGACCCGCGAACGCGATGCGTTTGCCCGATGGGGTGGGGCGGTCGCTGCCCACCCGTGCCCAGGTCGGGAACCAGCTCGGCGAGCGGCCGACCCCGCCCCTGGACACCCAGGCGAGCCGTGACGTCCCAGCCACCGTCACGCAGCGGGCGCGCGCGGAGATCGATCGCGTGCCCCCCGACGTCTCCGCGGATCGCCATGACGGTCCCGAGCGTCGTCTCCAGCACGACCGGTGCGGGCAGCCCGAGCTCGCGGGCAACCGTGGCGAAGGTCGACTCGATGGGGCGGGGCGGGGGCCTGAACGACGTCCCCGGATCGTCCTCCAAGAGGCTGTGGGTGAACACGAACAGACCCGCGATGGCCATCGAGACGAGCTGAGGATTGGTCAGGCCGATGCCCGTCACGGCCAAAAGGCCCAGCGCCATCCCCCGCACGCGCTCGCGGACCGAGAGGATCCCGGCGTAAGACGTCGAGAAGATGAAGAACAGGGCCAACATCACCGCGAAGATCTTCCACGTGGGGACGTACGACGGATAGGGCAGGGAGAAGCCGAACAGGCTCTGGGCCAGGCCTCCGATGCCGTCCTCCAGCTCGCCGAAGCCGCGCCGGTAGACCACGTAGAGGACGCCCGTGCCGATGCCCGCCAGGGTGACGACGATGAGCTGCACGCCTCGCGTGAGCGCAGGGCGGAACAAGGCGAAGGCGATGGTCGCCGCGGCGAAGACGGAGGCGAGCAAGACCGATCGCAAGGCGTCGGGGACGAAGCCGCCCGACAGCCCCTCGGGGCCGGCGAGACCCAACCGCAAGAGGAACGGCACCAGAAGCGCGATCGCGACCACGCGATGACGCCGCTTGGACGTGCGTCTCCAGGCCACGGCGATCGCCACCAGACATCCGGCGAACCCGGTGACGGTGCCGACGGGGACCAGCCACGCCGGCGCCGTTCCGGGGACGCCGGGCTCGGCCAGGATCTGCGCACCGAGCAGGCACACGGTCCCCAGCCCGACGAGACCCGCGGCCCCCCATCGGACCGGGCCGAGCTCGGCTCGTTCGCGCCAGGCCAGCACCAGGACCAGACACGTCGCCGCGCACATCAAGGCGACGAAGTGATGCAGGATGTACTCGCCGTGAAAGGCGAGCCCCACGAGGGTCATGTTCCGGGACAGCGGCCACAGCACGATGGCCTGAAAGCCCACGAAGGTGGTGGTCGCGACGACGGGTCGCCGCCGGAGAAACCAGGCGGTCAAAAGCCCCATCGCGGCCGTCAGGGCGCCGAGCAGATACAGGCGCGAGCCCTCGAGGGCAGCGCGCTGGAGCGCATCGATCGACGCGAGCCCCAAAAGCAGCGTGGCGAGCACCTGCAAGATGCCGCCGGCCAGCGCAAAGGCGAGGAAGCTGGCAGCCGATGCAAGACGCGGGCTCACGGGGTGGGCAGGGTTCCTCGGTTGCGGTCGCCGGTCAGGGCGCGCCGCTGCAGGTTCGGATCGGAAGGGTGGCCCGGGAGCGGGGAGCGCATGGGCGACGGGGAAGGGTGTAGCATCGCGGGGCGGGGCGTCCTGCGGTCGCGTGGGTCTCGCGCCCGTCGGCGCTCGCCGACGTCGTGTCGGGGCGGCGGAAACGACTGGCCTCGAGCCCGAGATTCCACAATTTTTCCCGAGGGTCCGCCATATCCTACATGTAGGACATGGTCGCCCGACTCCTGCTCGTTCTGCTTCTCCTCGTGGCGCCTCATGCGCATGCGCATGTTGCGGGTCCGCGCCCCATCGTGGCGCGGCCCTTTCACGTGGTCGTCGATCCCGGTCACGGCGGCCACAACGGTGGATGCACCAGCCACGACGGGACCGTCCTCGAAAAGGAGATCACGCTCGCGCTCGCCCTGGAGTTGGCGGCGGCGCTCGAGCAGCGCCTGCCCCAAGCGACCGTGACGCTCACGCGCAGCGACGATCGGGATCTCCCCCTGGCCGAGCGTGTGGCGATGGCCAACGCGGCCAAGGCCGATCTGTTCATGAGCCTCCACGCCAACGCGTCACCCGATCGCTCGCAGCAGGGGTTCGAGACCTATGTCCTCGATGCCCGCGCCAGCACGTGGGAAGCGGCTCGCACGGCGCGTCGCGAGAACGACGAGGGCCTCGCCGAACCGGCGGCCCGAGGCGACGCGCCCGAGGCCAGGGCCATGGTGCGGGAGCTCGAACTCGTGGCGCATCGCACCGTCGCGGCCCGGTTCGCGCAAGTGGTTCAGGCGGCGCAGGCCAAGAGCTTCCCCGATCGCCCCGATCGTGGTGTCAAACAGGCGCCGTTCGACGTGCTCATAGGCGCTCGCATGCCGGCGATCCTCTTCGAGGCCGGGTTCTTGGACCACCCCGAAGAGGGGGCACTTCTGGTCGACGCGGACGCGCGCCGCCGGATCGTGGACGCCCTCGTCGAAGCGATCGTGCTGCAGTACCGCGAGCACCTCCGCCGAGCTCCACGATGAACGAGCGTCGGAGGTGACGCGAACGCCCCGCCGTCCACGGCTCCACCGGCCCCGGCGCCAGCCCCTGCGGGACCCCAGTGGGACCCCGGCCGCGGGGGCGATCCTCGAAAGTGCCGAATTTTGCGTCCTATGGGGGGCGAGCGATGGGATTCGAACCCACGACCTCTGGGACCACAACCCAGCGCTCTAACCAGCTGAGCTACGCTCGCCGCGTTTTCGGGGCGCCCTTGTAGCACGGTGGTGTTTGAGGCGCTAGCGGGTGGCTTCGAGCCAAGCACGGATGGTGTCGGCTTGCGCGCCATCGCCGCTTTCGGCGTAGGCGGTGCGCGCCTGCTCGGCCAGCGCGTGGGCCCGCGGCAGTCGGGCAGGGTCGCCGAGGGCCCCCAGCGCGCGGGCGAGCGCGAAGCGAGTCTCGGCCAGATCGAGGGGCTCGGTGCCCGACGCCTCTCGGATCCGCAGGGCCTGCTCCAGCGGTTCGAGGGCCGAGGTGGGGTCGCCGGTGCCGAGGCGAGCGAGCCCCAAAGCGGTGAGCGAATTGGCGACGCGCGGGTGATCGTCACCCAGGCGCGCGCGACGGAGCGCCACCGCGCGAGACAGCGGCTCGATCGCATCCTCGACGCGTCCCGCCTCCAGCAACACCCAACCGAGATCGTGCAGCGATCCGGCCAGGTCGGGGTGGTGGTCGGGGAGGGATGCCTTGCGGATGGCGGTGGCGCGCTCGAGCAACTCGAGCGCGAGAGCGTGGTTGCCACGCTGGTACGCGATGACGCCCCGGGTATGCAGGGCGCTGGCGGTGCGGGGATGCGAGGCGCCGAAGACCGTCTCGATGATCGCCTGCGCCTCCGACAGAACGGTCTCGGCCTCCGCGACCTGATCGGCGCCCGCCAGGGTATTCGCCAGATTGAGGAGCGACTCGGCGATCCGGGGGTCGTCCGCGGGAAGGTGTTCCCGGCGGATCCGCAGCGCCTGCCGGTGCTCGCGGATCGCATCCTCGATGCTACCGCGCCTGCGCGCGACTGCGCCGACGTTGTTGTGCAGGAGGCTCTCGAGCTCGGGGTCTCCGCCCGCCCTGCGCAGGGCATGGATCGCGTGCTGGCGGTACCGGTCGGCCTCGTCATAACGCTGGTGGCGGACCCCGCTCGTCCACACCAGGTGGGTCCACGCGCGTGCGCGAAGGTGGTCGAGGCGGGCGGCGTCCGCCAGCCAGACCGCGCGCAGGAGCGTGGCCTCGGCCTGCCCGGCGTCGCCCGAGGCCTCGAAGATCTCTCCCAGCAAGACCATGGCTTCCGCTTCGGAGGGGGCGTGCTCGAGGGTTCGCGCGGCGCCGAGGGCATCGCGTGTCACCTCCAGAGCCCGCTCGTGACGGGCGAGCGCCAAGAGCTGGCGTCCCTCGGCCAGACGGGCATCGACCTGGGCGACGCGCTCGGCGACGTCCCCCGACAAAGGCGGCGCGTCGGACATCAGCGCCTCCCGGTCCCCACACGGTTCGATCGACGGGAGCCTGGCGACGGCGCGTACGGATTGGAGCACGACTTCGTCGTCGGCTTCGCGCAGAAACGTCGTGAGGGCGCGGACCTCCTTGCGTCGCTTTTCGAGGCAGAGCATCTGGCGATCGAGAAGGTCCTGGCTCTGTTCCTTGCGGATGGCCGTGGCCTCGCAGGCCTCGGTGTGCAAGGCGTTCCAGCGGGTCGTGTACTCGTCGAGTTGCGCGCTGACCCAGCGCACGGCATCGGGCGCGTAGGGTCGACCCGTGGCCAAGAAGGCCCTGCGCACCGCTTGCTGGACCGACGGATCCCAGATCTCGGCCCACTTGCGTTCGACACCTCGACAGGGCGCTTCGGTCGTGTCTGGTCGCCAGACGGCGAGCACCAGCGTGCTCGCCGTCAGGGCCACGCCTCCGACCACGAGTCCCTTGCGCCGCCGCACCGAGGGATCGCGCGCGAGCGCGGCCAAAAGCGCCCGCATGTCGGGCCAACGAGCGGCGGGATCGACCTCGAGACCGCGCAGGAGCACGCGTCGCAACCACGTGGGCGGGACCGGACCCTCGCGGGGTGGCTCGCGAACGTTGCCGGACAGGACGTTGTAGGCCAGCTCGGGGAGCGTGTTCCCGGTGAAGGGGCGATGCCCGTAGAGCGCCTCGTACAGCGCCACGCAAAACGAGAACTGATCGGTGCGGGCGTCGACCGCTTCGCCACGGTGTTGCTCGGGCGCCATGTATGGGGGCGTCCCCACGACGGCTCCCACCTGGGTGAGCCTCGTCGACAGGGTGGGCTGGGCGCCCTCCGGCGGCTCGACGGCGGGAGGGGAGCGCTCCCCGGCGGCGTCCGCAGGGCCGCGATCGTCGTCTCCGACCGCGCGCGCGAGCCCGAAGTCGACCACGCGGATGCGACCATCGCGGCCGACGAGGACGTTCTCCGGCTTGAAATCGCGGTGCACGACCCCCGCGTCGTGGGCCGCCGCCAGGCCCTCGCCTGCCATGCGAAACGCGTCGAGGACCTCCCTCCAGTGGCGCTTTCGCTCGCCGAGCCAGACCCCGAGATCGACGCCGTCGACGAACTCCATCGCCACGAAGATCTGGTCCTCGAAGGTGCCGACGTCGTGCACCGCGACCACGCACGGATGAGACAGGCGCGCCATGGCCTGGGCCTCGCGCAAGAGGCGTGCTCGAGCGACCTCGCTGCGCTTGCGCCGGTCGGGGCGCAACAACTTGAGCGCGACCTTGCGATCGAGCTCGGGATCGAAGGCCGCGTAGACGATCCCCATGCCGCCCGCGCCGAGCCGCTCGATGACCACGTAGCGGCCCACCGTGGCGCCGCGCTCCAAGACAGTGTGGGTTTGTTTGTGTCGATCCGCGACCGCCGGATCGGCATCCGCCGGAACCATCGTCTCCATGAACGGCGTGGGCGAGGGGGAGGACACCGGGAATCCATCATACGTCAGGGGCCGCGCTCATCCCCGCGAGCGTGTTCGACACGCACCGTGTGGCACGTGTGGGTGGCCGTCGATCGTCGGGTGGAGTGCGTCCGCTGGCGCGCGACCCGGGGGTGCGCTAGCCTCGACGGGTGCGTTGGCTTGGCTACTTGGCGATTTGGGCATCGACTGGTTGCGTGGGGATCGAGGGCACCGAGGTCAGCACGGGGCAGAACAGTGGGGCGACGGACGGGACCTCGAGCGCGACGGTCGATCCGGCGACCGCGGACAGCGGGCAGGGAGGTACGGTCGACTCGGGTCTGACCTCGACGGGGGACGACAGCGCCGGCAGCTTGACCGGGCCCGTCGCCACGGACGGCACGAGCGCCGGTACGACCGGCGACGCGACCGGTGGAACGCTCGATTTGGGTACGGGCACCGACACCGACACGGATACGGACACCGACACCGAGACCGACACCGAGGGCGAGACGACGGGCTCGACCGAGACGACGGGAACCACCGGGACCACCGGGACCACCGGCACCACCGGCGGTGAGGACAACGGCGACTGACGTCTGGTCGGGCGCTCGACGGAACACGGGCGGCCCGCGCGTCCAGTCCTTGTCGCGCCCGCGTTCGCGTGGCAGCGTCGAGGTCGTGTCGACGCGCCCCTCCAAGTCGCTCGAGGCCTTTCCCAACCCCAAGCCCGACCGGCCCTACGAGATCCGGTTCGAGTGCCCCGAGTTCACTTGTTTGTGCCCCAAAACGGGCCAGCCGGATTTCGCAACCATCCGGATCACCTACGTTCCGGCCGCGCTGTGCGTGGAGCTCAAGAGCCTCAAGCTCTACTTGTGGTCGTTTCGCGACGAGGGGGCCTTCCACGAAGCGGTCACCAACCGGATCCTCGACGATCTGGTGCGGGTGCTCGCTCCGCGGTCGATGACGGTGGAGGGGGATTTCCGCGTGCGCGGCGGGATCCACACCGTCGTCGTGGCGCGCTACCCGACGGCGACGGAGAACGAGCATGCCCGTTGAGGTGCTGGCCGGTGCGGCCACGCGCGAAGGAACGCGGCGGGGCGCCGAGAGCTTCGGCAGCGGGGCGCGGGTGCTCGGTCGTACGGGGCTGACGGTCAGCCCGGTGGGGTTCGGCGGTTATCGCGTTCGAGACGACTCGGCGTTGCACCGCCGGTCGCTGGCCGATGCGCTCCGCGCCGGCGTGAACCTCGTCGACACCAGCACCAACTACGGGGACGGACGAAGCGAGCTTCTGACGGGCGGCGTGCTCGCGCACCTCGTGCAGCAAGGCGAGCTCCGGCGCGAGCACGTGGTCGTGGTGAGCAAGGTCGGCTACGTGCAGGGCAGCAACCTGCAGCGGGTCCGTGCCCGGGGGCCGCTGAGCGAGGTGGTCGAGGTCGCCCCCGATTGCTGGCACTGCATCCATCCCGATTTCGTCGCCGCGCAGCTCGAAGAGAGCCTCGAGCGGCTCGGGCTCGAGCGGCTCGACGTGCTTCTGCTCCACAACCCCGAGTACTTCTTGCTCGACGCCGCGGACCGAAATACGCCGGTGGAGGCGGCGCGGGCCGAGTACGAGCGACGCCTGGAGGCCGCGTTTCAGCGGCTCGAGGGGCTGGTCCGCGAGGGGCGGATCGCCTGGTACGGGGTCTCGTCGAACACCTTCGTCGATCCGCCCGACAGCCCCGCGTTCACCTCGCTCGCGCGGTGCGTGGAGCTGGCGCGCCGCGTCGGAGGGGAGGGGCACCGACTCGGCGTGGTCCAGATGCCGATGAACCTGCTCGAGCTCGGCGCGGCGCTGCAACGTTCCGACACGCCCCACGGCCCTTTGTCTCCGCTCGCTGTGGCGGCACGCGAGGACCTGGGCGTGCTGGTCAATCGCCCGCTCAACGCGATCGTTCGTCGCGATGGGCGCGAACGGCTCGTGCGGCTCGCGGACGTGGCCAGCCCCGAAGAGCGTGGGGCGATCGAGGATGCCCGCCGGGCGCTGGCCGCCGTTCGGAAGCTGGAAGCGACCTGGGCCACGGGGCTGGGGCAGCGGCTGCGTACCGAGGACGGGCAGGACGACGCGGTCGATCTGTTTCGATGGGGTCAGGAGCTCTCGTCGTCTCTGCCCGCGATCCGGGATCTCGAGCAGTGGCAGCGCCTGCGGCACGAGATCATCGCGCCCCACCTGGGGCAGACCGCGCGTGTGCTGCTGGGGGCGCTGCAAGGTGCAGCGCACGAGGAGTTCAAGGCCTGGTGGACGCGGTACGGCACGGCCCTGCACGAGGCGTTCGTGGCCATCGAACGGGGCCTGACGTCGACGCGGCAGGGCCTGGCTGCCGCGGTGGCGCAGCGCCTCGACCCACACCTGCCCGCGCCGTGGCGCTCGCTCCCGCTGTCGCGCAAGGCGGTGCTGACCTTGTTGAGCACACCGGTCAGCAGCGTGTTGGTGGGGATGCGGCAGCCGGGTTACGTCCAGGACATCGCGGCCCTGCGGGACCACCCGGTGCGCCTGTCGTCGGCCGCGACGGGTCCGGTGGACCTCAATCGGCTCGCCGCGGACCTGGCGCAAATCGGGTTCTAGCCCCGCGCACGGCGTGCTAACTTCGTCCGCGTCCCCCGACGCGCGGCCCGCCGAGGCCGCGCGGGAACAGAGAGCCGCGCCATGGTGCTTTCCAAACTCGCCGGACTCGCTCTGGCACTCGTTCTGCAGCTCGATCCCTTCTCTTTCGAGTACCCCGGCCAGACCGACGCGAGCGGCACGGTGTCGTTCGTCATCCAGGCCAACGAAGACATGGAAGACCTGGACATCGTCATCAAGGGCGATGGGCAGACCATCCGCAAGTCGCTGTCGGGCCTCAAGGCCGGTCAGCGCCAGACGTTGACGTGGAAGCAAAAGGGCGCGCACGCGCGTTACGAGCTCGAGATCAGCGGCAAGGGCGAGGCGGTCTTCTCTTTCGAGGTGGTCAAGGCGCAGGCCCCGGGCAAGGTCGGCACCCTGAAGGTGAAGTCGACCCGCGAGGACATCGTCAAGCGGAACACCGCGACGTTCGAGACCAGCTTCGCCCTCTCGAACTACGAGTACAAGATCTACGACGGCGACGGCGACACCATCTCGTCGGGTTTGGTGACCGACCCGGTGCCCGCGGGGGGAACGTTCTCGATCAAGTGGGACAGCCCGGCCGAGGTCTTCATGGTCTTCGTGCGCGGAGAGGACGAGCACGGACGTTTCACCGAGTACAAGCTCGTGCCGTGGTCGGTCGAGATCCCGCACACGGAGATCAACTTCGATTCGGGCAAGTGGGACATCAAGAGCAGCGAGGCTCCCAAGCTCGACGAGGCGGTGGCCGTCGCGTTCCACGAGCTCGTCGCTCTGGAGAAGGTGAACGAGGCCGTGGGTGCGAACATCACCCCGCGGCTTTACATCGTGGGCTACACCGACACCGTCGGATCGGCGTCGAGCAACCAAAAGCTCTCGCAGGCGCGCGCCAAGGCCATCGCGGAGTACTTCCGCGACAAGGGATTTTGGGCCGCGATCTACTACGCCGGGATGGGTGAGCGCGGGCTTCGGGTCGAGACCCCCGACAACACCGACGAGGTCCGCAATCGCCGTGCGCTGTACCTCATCGGCGTGCAGGATCCGGCGCCCGGCGGCCAGATCCCCGCGCGCTGGTCGCAGTTGGTGGGGCCGCGAAGCAAGCCCGCCAACTTCCAGCTTCCGCCGCTGCCCGAGCAATGGGCCGACTACCGACGCCAGAACCGAGGCCAAGGAGGCCACGAAGGGAGCGACGGGGAGGTCGCGGACATGTCGCGGGACCTCGGCGGCTCGGCGGGCACGGGGGCCGACAGCGAGAGCAGCGACTTCGGAGGCGTCGGCGATCCGTACGGCGCCGGGGGCGGTGACGATGGGCCTCCCGCAGTCGAGGGCGAGCCCGGCGCGACCAGCAAGGGCTGCGCGGTCGACCGCCGGGGTGTCGGACCGTTCGCGCTGCTCTTGGGGGGTCTTCTGGGCTGGCGTCGACGCTCCCGCTGATCGGTCGAAGGCTCAGGCCGCCTCGGCCAGCTCGGTGGGGAAGGTGCGGATCGTCACCAGGTGCCGCAACCCGTCCCGCCACGTCTTCGGCATGCGGGCGAAGTACCGCATGGCGCTGGGGACGGTGCCGAAGGTGCGCTCTTCGAGCTGGAACTTGCCTTCCTTGGCGATGTTCTCGCGCAGAAGGGGGGCGACGCCGCGATTGCGTCGATATTCGCGGATGTGCTCGAGCAGACGCTCGTGATACTCGGGATCCTCGACGATCGCGCGGATCGATGCGGTGCGGGGGTGCGTGCCCGCGATGACCTGCTCGACCTGGCGCTCCATCTCCTCGAGCCCGTCCTCGAACGACTCCAGGAGCTGAAAGTCGTAGTGCGGGTTGGCGTGGACCACCTGCATCACGTGCCCGATGATGGCGTCGCGGCTGCTGTTGAACCCCGTCGGGTCGATGATGGAGGCGGGGTCGTCGAGGAAACGCAAGAAGGTGTGAAACCGGAAGCTGATGCCCTTGGAGGCGTAGTAGTCGGCCGCGCACGGAACGATGAAGAAGCGCAGCATGTCGATGGCGCCGAAGATCCGCTGCTTGCGGGACGGGATCTCCTCGATGTACCCGAGCCGGCGCAAACGCTCGAGCCGGGCCTGAACGCGGTCGTTACGGCCGTACCCCCACAGGGCGACCGCCAACTTCTTGACCTTTTCCTTCATGAGGCGCGGGCTGCCCATGGTCTGCTTGACCAGGACCCACGGCTCCTCGTTCAACCGCTGGGGTCGACGTTCCTCCATCGTCGCTCGCACGACCTCCGTACCCTGGAACCATAGATCGGCGCGGACGGTGTGCAACGAGGTGCACACCCTCGGATCCGGATCGGAGCGCGCGACGGGCCCATCGAGCGCAGGATCCGCGGACGGGTGCATCGCGTCGCGGGACCTGTCCGCACGCTGCAAACAGGGCACTTCGGGCGATCAAGCGTCGTGGCGGCGAAGCCAGTCGTTGATGTAGACGGCGCTCTTGTTCCAGCCGTCGCGCAAATTCTTCTCGGCTGCGCGCTCGACCATGCCACCGAGCCCCAGGATCTTGGCTTTGGTCCACAGCTCGCTCACCCGCCGGCACCGGTCCTCCCCGAGCGGCTCGGCCCGCATCCGTCCGCCGAGACGAATGCGATCCGAAAGGACACTGAGTCGCTCGGCATGGGTCCATTCCTCCTTGGTGAGGTCGAACACGCCCTCTTCCTCGTACCCGAGCTTCGGGCCCAGCAGCTTGGCGACCGGCGCCGGAATGTCGAGCTTGGGGATGACGCGCATCCGACGGCGACGTTTGCCGTCGGCCTCCTGCAGGGGGCCGACGTCACAGCTCGCGAACCCGAGCCCGCCCACGATCATGTCCCGGGTGAAATCGGGGTCGAAGAAGAGCTCCCAGAACCGCGCCGTGGAGCAGTTGAGCTCGTGAGTGACCGTGAACTACAGCACGGGCGGCACACTACCAGCGGCCGCCCGATTTTCGGAGCCCCGGGGCGGGCCGACGACGCGGGCTCGGCGGGTCGCCGGGGTCCTCGCGGGCCGCGGTCGTCGGCAGCCCCCGGGCGCCTCAGCGACGCCGGGAGGCGCATCGGGTGGCCCAGGCGGGACGGATGCCGTCGACGGTGAGGAGGACCACCTCGAGGCGACGAGGAGGGTGGACCTGGGTGTAGTGGTCGTCGACGAACGCGGCCTCGGGGGTGAGCTCGAAGGCGTGGCCGAAGACGGGGAGCCAGTCGGTCGGGACGAGCAGATGGGTCAGACCCCGGTGCACGACGTGGCACATCTTGCCCTCCACGTCGAAGTGGAGGTGGGCCGCCTCGCGGTCGTTGAGGCCGACCAGATCGACGATGGTCATTGAGCGGGGCGCGAAGAACCGCGTGGCCCCGGCCCCTTCGACGCCCACGACGGCGTCGGCGGGGAGCGCCTCGGCGAGGTGCCGGGCCGCCGTGGTGTGCAGGAGGCGGGTGTCCTCCTCGGCGGCGCGCGTGATCGGGTGGATCTCGGCGACCTGCAGCCCGGTGACCACCGCCAGCGGCGCCACCCCGAGCACGCCCCACGCGCGGTGCAGGCCCACCAGGCCGAACGTGGCGGCGATGGGAAAGGCGGGTGCCACGATGGCGAAGTACCGGCTCTCGTAGAAGCCCACACCCGGATGCAGGGGACGGGTGATCGCGATGGCGACCATCGTGGCGGCCGCGGCCACGACGATGGCGGCGATCTCCCATCGCCGCTCCCGGATTTCGCGAACGAGCGCCAGCGCCAGAAGCCCGGCGCCGCTGAGGGACACGAGCCACGGGTGCCAGGGAAGGACTTCTTCGAGCACGTACCCGAGGCCGTCGAGCCCTCCGCCCACGCCCTTGACGTACTGCGTGTTGGGCCACGGGTGGCCCGAGACGGCGAGGTCGTACAGGACCCACGCGCCGAGGGCCACCAGCGCGCCGCCGGCGGCGAAGACCGGCGCCCGCCATCCGCCCCGGTCGGTTCGACGCGCCCATGCGAGCACGGCTGCGAGCGCGACGAGGTGGACGAGCGCCTCGGGGCGAGCGAGGAGGGCGAAGAACCCCAGGGCTGCGGCGGGCCGGGCTGCCCCCATCACGGCCGCCCGCGTGGTGCCGAGCAGCAAGGCCGCGGCGAGCGGAACCTCCATCCCGCTGGTGGCGCCCTGCAGGAGGACGGGATGGGTGGCGACCAAGGTCCCCGCCAACCAGCCGAGCGACGACAGCGGCACCGGCCGCTTCAGGCTCGCTCGCTGGCGTCCGAGATCGAGGGTGAGGCCGACCGCCAGCCAGGCGGTGGCCGCGTGCAGCAGCAGGCCGAGCAGCTTCACCGCGACGACGGGGTGTTCCGACAGGGGCCACGACGCCAGCGCCAGCACCCACAGGGGGCTCGACGCGCCGGTCTCCCAGTCCCCGGGGTTGTAGCTGAGCCCGTCACCCAACCGCAGGCTCTTGGCGTAGGCGAGGTGGATCCACGCGTCGTCGAGCGGGAAGTCGCGGCTGCCGACGATGAACAGGCCTGCGAATCCGGCGGCGATCAGGGCTGCCCCCACGCACGCCGAGCGTTCGGGGAGAAGGCCCCGGTCGGTCGAGGACGCGGCGGCGGCATCGGGCTCGCGGGACACCGGGACGTCAACGGTACCAGCGGAGCCGTGGGGCTCCGTAGCCCGGAGGCTGCGGAGAACGCGCCCACCCGGGCGCGCTGGGCCGATGCACGGACCCTCGAGATCCGAGCGGCGCGGCCGATGGGAGCGGGTGATGTTCGACGCAACCGTCGAAGGAGGTTTTCGGAAGTACCTCGCCGCCATCGAGCGGTATCCGGTCCTGGACCGGCAACGGGAGCTGGCGCTGGCCCGGGCCTTTCGAGACGGGGATCGGACCTCGGGAGATCTGCTCGTGTCGTGCAGCCTCCGGTACGTGGTCCGGATCGCCCGGCGGTATCGCGGCTACGGCTTTGCTCCGGCCGAGCTGGTCGCCGAGGGGAACGTCGGCCTCGTGCAGGCCCTGCGGCGCTTCGAGCCCGCGCGCGGGCTTCGGTTCATGACGTATGCCGCGTACTGGGTCCGCGCACCCATCCTGCGCTTCATCCTCGAGCACTGGAGCCTGGTCGGGGTGGGCACGGCGCCCATGCAGAGCAAGCTCTTCTTTCGCCTGCAGCGGGAGAAGGCTCGAATCCTCGCCACCATCGGAGACCCCGAAGGCGTGATCCCCCTGGTCGCGCGACGACTGGAGTGCTCCGAGGAGCGGGTCCGCAAGATGGAGCAGCGCATCGAGGGGCGGGACGTGTCGCTGGAGTCGAAGGTGCGTCAGGACGGACCCCTCACCCTCGCAGACATGCTCCGAACCGAAGACGACGGCGCGGACACCATCCTGGTGCGGCACGAGGTGGCCGAGCTCGTTCGCACGCGCGTGACCGAGGCTCTGGATCGCCTCGATACGCGAGAGCGGATGATCGTGCAACGGCGGATCCTCGGGGGGGACGACAAGGAGACGCTGGCCGCACTCGGCCAGGAGATGGGACTGTCGCGAGAGCGGGTGCGTCAGCTCGAGCAACGCGTGAAGTCGAAGCTGCGACGTTGCCTCATGGACGTGGCTCCGCCCGGGGCGTCGTTGGCCGAGGCCGCGTGAGCTCGCTGCGAGGGAAGTCGAAGCGCAGGTTGTTGGCGGCCTGCACCAGCTCGCGATAGTCGTTCTCGACCCGCTCGCGGGCCTCGTCGGCCGAGCGGTGCTTGGCTCGCGCTTCGGTGTGCCGCCGTGCGGCGACCATGAAGTCGGCGACCGCCGACCGGAACGAGTCCATCCAGAACACCTCTTGGGCCTGCTCGGGGTGGGCCTCGACGTGGCCTTCGAAGGCCCGGTGCGCGGCCTCCCGGGCCTCGTGGTCGCCGCCGCAAGCGTGAGCCGTCTCGGGGGGGCTCGCGGCGTCGGGGGCCGCGCACCGAAAGGAACCCTTGGCCGCGATGACGAACGCTCGGCTGAGGTAGTCGAGCCCCCGACCGCTGCGGCGCTCGACGAGCGCGAGCATCTCGATGTCCGCCTCGTCCTTCTTCTGATCGACCAGCATCTGCAGGCGTGACGCCGTCGTCTCCCAACTCGAGAATGCAGCGGCGAACGGCCCGGCCAGCGCCTTGCCCTTGGCCCACCCGTCCTTCTCGTAGCCGCGCGCGTCGTAGTAGGCGTTCAACTGGGCGGTGAGCCCGGCGAAGGTCTCGGCGGCCAGGAGGTAGGCATCCAACGCGTCCTCGAGCTCGGGCAAAGGCGGCGGCATCCCGGGCCCACGACGCGCGGCCTCGCGGCAGGCCGTCAGCTCGGCGTCGATGCGCCGCACGAACGGGGCCGAGCTCCGACGCAGCGGCGTACCCTTGTCCACGTCGATGTCCTCGGCGTAACGCTTCCACGCCTCGCCGATGTCGCGTCGGCTACGGCCGAGGCACACGACGTACAGGTCGAGCTTTTGCTGCAGCAGCTCCTCGGGCTCGCCGGCGGCGGTGGGCTCGGGGTTGGGGGGCGGCGGCCGCTTGGCCTTGGCGACCTCTTCTTGGACACGCTCCTCGATCAGCTCCTGCAGCCGATCGCACCCCCCGAACGCGAGGACCACGGCCAAGGCGACCGGCGCGCGGGGCAGGCGAGGCATGTCGAACCTGCACCGTGCCACACCGGGGATCGCCCGGCAACCACGGCTCAAACCCAGTGGGGGTCTTCGGGGACGATGATGCGGAGGTGATGGAACAAGGCCTCGATCTGGTAGTGGTCGGTGGACACGAACTCCTCGCCGTCGATCTGTGCGGCCACGGGACCGACGGAGGGCGGTCGGAACAGGCGGATCGTGATCTCCTTGCCGCGAGGGACTTGCCGTCGCGGCAACCCCAGGACCTCGAGGTCGTCGCCGGTGACGGGGTTGCGCTTGTAGCCGCCGATCGCGGCCGCCGCCCAGTCGGCGTGACCGCGCAGGACGACCACCTCGAACTTTCCATCGTCGGGCTTGGAGTCGGGGGAGAAGATCCAGTCGCCCGCGTAGAGGATGGTCCCCTGCACCAGGACGTCGGTCACCCCGGTGTATTCCTCGCGCTCGCCGTCGAGCGTGAGCTCCATGGCGAAGGTCTTCCCGCTCACCAGGCCGCGCAGGAGCGTGCGTAGCGTGGCGCTGGTGTAGACGATCTTGTCGCGATAAAGCCGTCGCAGGAGGGGGACGTGCTCGACCCACTCTCGCTCCCGGTTGCGCAGGTACAGGATCTGTGCCGAAAGCCCCATCCCGCAGCTGTCGAAGAAAAGATCGTTGGCGACCACGTCGCCGTCGGCGTCCAACGCCTGGATGCGGCCCACGTCGAGCCACTGCTCGAGCCCTCCCGCGATGATCTCGACGTTGCGTCGCAGCGCCTTCGCCCCGGAGACGATGCCGAACGAGCGACCCTGGTCGTTCGCGGTGCCCATGGGCAACATGCCCAACGGGACGTCGACGCCGCTGCGCTCGCGTGCCAAGATGATCCCCTTGGCCGCTTCGGCGAAGGTGCCGTCGCCACCCATGTAGACCACGCGGTCGACGTCTTCGCGTTCGAGCCGCTCGGCGAGGGCGGCGACCGTGCGGCCTTCGGGCTGCGTCGGCAAAAACTCCGGATCGAGGCCGGCCTCGTCGAGGGCAGCGAGCGCATCGTCGATGAATTTCCGGGCCTTTCCGCTGCGCGCCGTAGGGTTGGCGACGAGGATGCTGCGGCTACGCCGAGCCACGGGCGAGAGCCTACCATGGCGCCGGTGCGGAGCTCCGAGCCCCTCGACCCCCTCGGTGGCCCGCACGTCCAGACCGGCGACGGCGATGTCGGACCGGCCGGGGACCACCGGAGGTTTCGCTCGCGGCCCGCGTGGACGATCGACCCGATGTCGGGCCTCTCACCTGGAGGAGGCTCGCGCGCAGCGGCCGACCCTGGTACGGATCTCCCATGTTCCGTGGTCGGTCTCGATCCCTTCGTGCGACGAGCCTGGGGTTCGTCGCGGCGCTGCTCGGGTCCTCGGGGTGCCAGCCCTCCGGGAAGTCGACGGCGTCTCCCGCCTCCCCCGAGGCCACCGACCCGGACACGGGGTTCGAGAATCCGGGGGGGATGTGGCTGCCGACGCAGATGGGGCAGCACGCCGAGACCCTGAAGTCGCTGGGGCTCGCGTACCCGGCGGAGGACCTGACCGACTTGAGCAAGCCCCCGCTGGCGGGGGTCGTGAGCCTGGGCGGATGCTCCGGTTCCTTCGTGTCGCCGCAGGGCCTGGTGATCACCAACCACCATTGCGTCATCGGGGCGCTGCAACACAACTCCACCAAGGACAGCAACCTCCTGGAGGACGGCTATCTCGCCTCGTCACCGGCAGACGAGCTGTGGGCGGGGCCGAACGCCAGGATCTTCGTCCACACCCGCGCCACCGACGTGACCGACGAGGTGCTCGGCGGGGCCACGCCGTCGGATGCCGCCGCGTCGACCACCGAGATCGAGTCGCGCATCGCGGCGCTCGTGCGCACCTGCGAGGAGGCCGAGGCCGGCAAGTCGTGCCGGGTGCAGAGCTACTTCGAGGGCAACGAGTACTGGCTGCTCGAATACCTCCAGATCCAGGACGTCCGCCTGGTCTATGCCCCGCACGCGGGGATCGGGGTGTTCGGGGGCGAGGTCGACAACTGGCGATGGCCGCGGCACACCGGCGACTACGCGTTCTTGCGTGCCTACGTCGGGCCCGACGGCAAGCCGGCTCCGCACCACGCCGACAACGTGCCGTATCGCCCCGCCCACCACCTGGAGGTGTCGACCGACGGCCTGCGACCGGGGGACGTGGTGATGGTCGCCGGGTACCCGGGGCGCACCTACAGGTTCCGCACCGCCGCCGAGGTCGAGGAGACGCTCCGCTTCACCTATCCCGAGCTCGTCGAGCGGCATACTGCGTACATCGATCTGCTCGAGCAGCTCGGAGCCGCGGATGCCGATCGTGCCATCAAGATCTCGTCTCGGCTCAAGCGGCTGCACAACGGTCGGACGAAGGTGCAGGGCACGATGGAGGGGTTGACCGGTCACGGTCTGGTCGCCCAGAAGAAGGCGCTGGAGGCGGATCTCGAGGCGTGGATCGCCGCGGATCCCGAACGCCAGAAGGCGTACGGCGGGGTGATCGAGGAGATCGCCGCGATTGCCCGCACGCGGGCGCAGACCGCTGCGCACGACGCAGCCGTCCGAGAGATCCGCACTGCCAGCGCGCTGCTGGGTGCCGCGCTCACGCTGGCCGAGCCCTTGCCGGAGGCATCCAAAGGGGCGGGGGCGGCCAAGGCCGACGAGGCGGTGCGCAGACGAGTGCAGCGCGAGCTGGCCGAGTTCGATCCGGTGGTCGATCGGGCCTCGTTGGGGCTGGCGCTTCGCCGGATCTCGCGCCTCGATCCGGAGCAGCGCCCCGATGTCGTGCTGCGGGCGCTTCTGGGCAAGGACGCGGAGCTCCCGGCCACCCCCGAGGCCATCGATGCGGCGCTCGATCGCCTGTACGCCAAGACCAGCCTCGACGATCCGAAGAAGGCCCTTGCCCTGGTGGGGAGCAAGCGGCTGGCGGCCAGCAAAGATCCGTTCGTGAAGGCGGCGCTGGAGATCCGCACGGTCGTCGATGCCGTGTCGGCCCGGGAGCGCGACGCAGAGGCCACGCTGGCCACGCTTCGTCCGCGCTACGTGGAGGCGCTGCGCGCCTTCTTGGGGACGCCCATGGCCCCCGATGCCAACAGCACGCTGCGGATCACGTTCGGTACGGTGCGAGGCTACCGGTTGGGCCCCGACGCACCGTTCCACGAGCCGTTCACCACCGTGCCGCAGATGGTCGACAAGCACACCGGGCAGGCGCCGTTCGCTGCACCGGGGCGCATCCTCGAAGCGGCCGCGCGCGCGTCGGAGAGCAAGTGGGTCGATCCGCAGCTCCAGACGGTGCCACTCGACTTCTGGGCCGATCTGGACATCACCGGCGGCAACTCGGGCTCGGCGACCCTCGACGCGCGGGGCCGCCTGGTCGGTCTGGCGTTCGACGGCACCTACGAATCGGTCGCCAGCGATTGGGTGTTCATGCCGGAGATCACGCGGTCGATCCACGTCGACATCCGGTACGTGCTGTGGATCATGGACGAGGTCGACCGCGCGCATCACCTGATGCGCGAGATGGGCATCGAGCCCACCACCGCAGCGCCGGAGGCGAAGGCCACCGCCGCGCGGCGGATGTCGGGCTCGGAGCTCGTTACGCGAGCTGGTCCATGAGCTCCATCGCGAGCTCGCAATAGGGATTGAGCTCGAGCGCCCGGTCGAGTGCCTCGCGAGCTTGCTCGGGGCGCTGGAGCACCCGGTAGATCGCGCCCCGGTAGGCGTGGACCAGATCGAGGCTGGGATCCATGCTCTGCGCGTACTCGAGAAGCTCGAACGCCCGATCGGCGGCGGCGGCGTTTCGGCCCGAGGTCATGAACCGGGCGTACGCGAGCATGGCGTGCAGCTCCGCGACGTCGAAACCATGCGCGTACGCTTCTTCGAGCAGACCGACGGCCCGCGCGAACTGGCCGTCGCGGAGAACGGTCTCGGCCTCGTTGAAGCGCATTGCCCCCAGCATCTCGGGGTTTTCGCGCTCCTGGAAGGTGGCCTCGGCGCCCGTGTGCCGTGCGGGCTCGGGGCCCAGCGCGTCGCCCAGATCCACGTGGTCGAGCTCGTCGAAGTCCACCAGCTCGTCGGCGGACCCGGTGGACGCCGCCACGGGATCGAGGTCCACCGGGTCGGAGGACAGCGGATCCGGATCGAGGTCGGGCACCACGTCGGCCAGTCTCCGCGCGAGGTCGTCCGGATCGGCCAGAGGCACGTCGTCGAGCTCTTCGGGGAGCAAGAGGTCGTCGTCCATCCCGTCCATCAGCAGATCGTCGTCGGCCGCGATGCTCGCGGCGTCGAGACCCGGTGCGTCGTCCCGGTGCAGATCCGAAAAGCTGAGCTCGGGCTCGATCTCGGGCAGCGCCGATGCGCCGTCGCGGTGGCCGGCGGCGCTCGCCTGGGCCCCAGGCTCGAGGAGATCGACGTCGTCGAGCAACGCGGGCCCGTCGACGAGCTCGACCTCGTCGTCGAGGAGCTCGATCTGTTCCTCGTCGAAGGTCTCCTCGACGCTCTCGGGCTCCGCGGCAACGAGATCCTCGGGGATCTCGGGGCGGCCCACGGTCGAGGACACGGGCTCGTCGTCTTCCACCCCCGCGAAGTCGTCCTCGTGATCGTCCAGCAGGCCGCGCACCTTCGGCAGCTCACCGGGCAACGGCGTGTCCTCGTACTCGGTGATGACGTTCTGGCCCTCGAACGCGGGGGCCAGCTCGTCGTCGGGAATCGCAGAGGCATCGGGCTCGGTGAACGCCGGGCGAGGCTTGGCCTCCAGCGGGCGCTCGGAAAGCTGGACGATGCCTGCCTGCAGAAGACCGTAGACGAGCGCGGCCGGGGTGGGGACCGCGGGCTCGCTGCGATCCTCGACGACTTGCCGAACCGTCCGGCTACCGTCGAGGCAGGTCACGAAGTAGAGCTCCTCGGGGAGCAGCTCGAGACGATCCTCCGCGACCTCGAAGCCGCTGCGCACGACCGGGTATCGATCGCGGTGAGGCTCGAGGGCCTCGAGGGCGCGCGCTTCGGTGTACTGGTTCTGGATCCCGGCGACGATCACCCCCTCGGCGCTCACCTTGAGGCGAATGCCGAACTGCAGGTTGGGCGGGTCGGACTTGAACTGGTAGCGACCTTCCTCCCACGAGAAGATTTCGAACAGCTTGGCGCGGAGCTGCGCCTCGAGGCCATAGCGCAGGTTGCCCTCGGAGAGGATCCCCATCTCCACCAGCAGCTCTCCTTGCTTCTTGCCGGTGCGGCGGATCGCCTCCAGGGTCTGTTCGCACTGCTCTTGGGTGATGAGCCCCTCGGTGGAGAGGATTTGCCCCAGGCACTCCGACAGGACGTTGCTCCGGACGAAGACCGGCTGCCCCTCCTCGAAGAACACGACCTTCTTGGTCTGCCCCGACAGGAGGTAGAGGCTCCCCGTCAGCTTGTTGCGCGCCACCTCGCGCATCAATCGAGGGAACGGAATCCGCTTGAGCGACCCCTTGACGGGGAAGCCGAGCTGCGGGTCGGAAGTGGCCTGGGCCGTCGCCATGTCAGGTGCGAAGGTGCCGCTCGAACGCGTCTCGAACGACGGCGCGCGACTCGAAGAACTTCTCGAGCAATGTCTCGCGGTTGGGTAACCCCATCCTACGCGCAAGCGTCGTCAAGCGGGGAGAGTTTTGTGCGAAACGGTCGGGGTCGTCGATGCCGCCGTGATGGGTCATGCGGAGCCGGTTGAGGAACAGCCGCTGAAACCGGTACGCCGCGCTCAGCGCACGGCGCTCGTCCGGGGAAAACACCCCGGCGGTCGCCAGCCCGTCGATGGCGTCGACGATGCCCCGGTGCCACAGAACACCGTCGTCCGTGCCGTGCACGAGCTGCAGGCCGCCCACCAGAAGCTCGAGCTCCAGCGGCCCGCCGGCGCCCGATTTGGCGTTGTAATGGCCCGTATTGCGGTTCTCGCGCGCGAGCTCGGCCTCGATGCGGGCCTTGAGGCGGCGAATCGCGGGGCCGACCACGGCTTCGGCATCGGGCGAAGCCGCGCGCCGCAGGGTGCCCTCGACGATCCGGCGCACGCTCTCGCACAGCGGCCCGGGCAGCGCGGCGGCCATGGCCGGGGCGTGCGGCTCCGACGCTTCGGCCGACGGCTGCGGTGGAGCGAGCTCGTCGCCGATGGTGAGCTCCAAGATGGGCCGCATGCGCAAAAGGGCGAGCGTCTCCCAGACGGGCAGCGACCGGTCGTGGTAGTGCCGAAAACCCCCCAGGGGGCTGACGAGGAGGCCCTGCCGACCCGACGGTCGCAGCCTCATGTCGACCTCGTACAGTCGCATGCCGTGCATGCGCGTCTGCAATCGGGTGATGAGGGCCTGGCCCAGCCGGATGGCCTCCGTCTGCAGCGACCGCGCGCGTCCTGGCCCGTCGCCCACGGTGTCGAAGACGAACATGAGGTCGATGTCGGAGCCGTAGTCCATCGCCTGCATCCCGAGCTTGCCGAGGCCCATCACCGCGATGCGCAGGCCGTGCGCCGAAGGGCGCGACGTCCACTCCGCGGCGAGATCGCGCGCGACGATGCGCAGGACGAGGTCGGCGAGGTCCGACAGCGCCCGGCCCACCTCCAGCGGATCGGGCCGTCGCCCGAGATCGAGCAGGGCGATCGAGACCATCTCACGATGTTTGAACCGGAGCATCGTGGCCGCCAGCCCGCGCGGATCGGAAGGGTGCTCGGCGAGATCGCGACCGAGCTGGCGGGGATCGGGGAGCGTCGTGGCTCCGGCGGTCTGCAAGAGGGTGATGCTCTCGTCCTGGAAGGCGCCGCTGAGGGGCGGAAAGCCGATCAGGCCTCGGCTGAGCGCTTCGCTGGTCCCGAACAGCTCGGCGGTGAGCTGGAGGAGATCGCGACCCCCGGCGGGGGGCTCGGCGAACAGGCGCCAGATCCCGTAGTGGGCCGGCCGCAGCGAGGCGAACTCGACCAGACGCACCAGCGCGATGTCCGGATCGGACGACTCGAGACACGCGACGATGAGCCGCTCGATTCCGCGTCGCGAGGGGCCGCGGGTCGCGAGCGCACCGTCCTGACGCGAGGCGAGGTGTTGTAGAAGCGCGTCGGCCTCGGCGGGATCCCGTACGCCGAACCACGCCAGCGCTTCGTGTCGCACCGAGCTCGGCGCGCCGAAGTCGAGCACACCCGCCACGGCCCGATCTCGCGGGGTCTCGCTGTCCTCGGCGGCTCCGGTGAGGGTCCGGGCGATCGCCCGGACGCGTGCGCGATGCTCCGCGAGCAGGCCGTCGAACCGCTCGAGCGACGCGTCCTCCATCGCGCCGCCGGAGGGCCGGTACGCGAGCCGACGCCCGAGCAAGGCCCGCTCGGCGGCTCTGTCGGGTAGACGGTGGGTCTGCTGCCCCTCGCCGAGCTGCAGCCGGTGCTCGACCCGGCGCAAGAACCGATACGCGCGCACCAGGTCGCGATGCTCGCGGTCGCTGACCAGCCCCTCGGCCAGGAGGTGGTCGAGCGTGGTGAGCGTGGTGGTGCTGCGCACCGCGGGGTTCTTGCCGCCGTGCAGGAGTTGCAGGGCCTGCACGAAGAACTCCACCTCGCGAATCCCTCCGCTGTCGAGCTTGAGATCGATCCCGGAGGTTCCCGAGGCGTGCGCCGGAGCATCGCGCCTGGCACGGAGCATGAGACGTCCGATCTCGTCGAAGATCGCCGGGCTCACGCTGCGCCGGTACACGAAGGGAAGCAGGCGTTCCTGCATGCGGCGTCCGAGCTCGAGGTCGCCCGCCAGGGGGCGGGCCTTGATCCATGCCTGGCGCTCCCAGCTTCGCCCGTACCGCTCGTAGTACGCCTCGGTGGCCGACAGCGACATCGACAAGGGCCCTCGCGAACCGAAGGGGCGCAACCGCAGATCGACCCGGAACAGCGGGCGATAGGGCCCTTTGCCCTCCAGCAGGCGGATCAGCCGTCGCAGGCGATCGTGGAGCTCGACGACCGCCGCGCGCGAGCCGGGATCGGCTTCGTCGGGGCCGGCGCCCGGCAGCTCGTCGGCGTGGACGAACAGGAGATCGATGTCGCTGAGAAAGTTCAGCTCGTGGCCGCCGAGCTTTCCCATGCCGAACACCACCACGCTCCGGTGGAGGTCGAAATGCTCGAGCAAGACCTGCAGGCAGCACTCCACCAGCGTGCACAGATCGCCGCCGACCTCCTCGAGCGGCGCCCCCTCGATCTCGCGTCGGCACAGGCGGAGGTACTCGCGGGTGCGGACGCGTCCGAGCGCTTCGGTGGGACCGACCGCCCCGAACTGGCGTCGTAGCGCGTCGAGGAGCTCGGCGCGGGGGCTTTGTGGCGCGGTCTCACCTTGCAGCACGTCGCCGGCTTCGGGCGACAGCGCGAGCAGGCGTCCCGGGTAACCGCCTTGGTGCAACAAGGCGACCAGGGCGGGGGGGAAGGGGTGCTGCAACCACTGCGGCGGCAGCATCGCCGCGCGCACGATCGCACCGGCGGGGTCGGGGCCGGAGCACAGAGCCCGAAACGCCTCGCGCCAGGGCGCACCGGCGAGGGCGACCGCGTCGTCGAGCCGCGCCCGATCACATCGCAACCGCTCGAGCGCGGCTGCGACGTTGGTTCGTGGTGTCGCGCCGGTCGTCACCGCGTCCCCCTCGACGGTCGATCGCGTCGGCCCGGAGATCGCGCGGCGACGGCACCACGGGGGCGCCCCGTGATCGGCGCCCGAGGAGCCGCTACGAGTCGCCTGGCCTGCACCTTCCGCCGAGCCTGCATCTTCCGAAGCATGGACCAGTGTGCGCCGTCGCCCGCCGCGAGGGGAGGGGAAGCGTGACGGCGTCGCCGACACGTGCAGGCGGGCGCTCCCTCCCTTACCACTCGCACCCTTCGAGCGGTAGAGTGCGGCGTGTTGGACGTCGCCGTCATCTTGGCCGCGGGCAAGGGCACCCGCATGCGATCCGACCTCCCGAAGGTGCTGCATCCCCTGGGGGGTGCGCCCCTGGTCGCGCATGCGCTGCGTGCTGCCCTGGACGCCGGCGCGGACCGGTGTGTGGTCGTGGTAGGCCACGGGGCCGATGCGGTGCGCGCCGCGGTGGAGCGCTGGTTCTCCCGCACCTGTGCGACCGGGCGGATCGAATTCGTCGTCCAGGAGAAGCAGCACGGGACGGGGCACGCGGTGCTGTGCGCCTTGCCGAGTCTGCCGCGAACCGATGCACGGGTGTGGATCCTCAGCGGCGACGTGCCGTCGATCCGCGCGTCGACGTTACGATCGCTCGCGGACGCCTGCTCCCGAAGCGGCGCCGGCCTGGCGCTCGCGACGTTTCGACCTCCCTCGCCCGAAGGCTACGGTCGCATCGTGCGGGACGACGGGGGGCGGGTCGTGGCGATCCGCGAGCACGTGGACGCGTCGGAGTCCGAGCGTGCGATCGAGGAGTGCAACGCGGGGATCTACAGCGTCGAGGTCGCCAAGCTCCACGCGACGCTCCCCCGATTGCGTCGCGACAACGCCAAGAACGAGATCTACTTGACCGATCTCGTCGGCGTCTTGGCGACCGAAGCCGAGGTGGTGGGGATCGAGATCGATCCGCGCGAAGCCGCCGGCGTGAACACCCCCGAGCAACTCGCGTCCTTGGAGGCCGAGGGGCGAGGCGACCGAAAACCGCTGGTTCCCGAGGCGGCCTCAGCCTGAGGTGGTGGCCAGCGCTTCTTCGACGACGGCCCTCAGCTCGCGGATGTCGAACGGCTTCTCGACGAAGAAGGCGCAGCCGGCCTCCAGCGCGTGTTGACGCTCCTGTTTCATCACGCTGGCACTGATCGCCACGATCGGGATCGCGGCCAGGGCCGGTGAGGCCTTGAGCCGTCGCGCCACCTCGAAGCCGTCCATCTGCGGAAGGTCGAGATCGAGCAGCACGAGGTCGGGCGGGTCGCGGGCGATGAGCTCCAGGCCGGCCTCTCCAGTGTCGGCGCCGATCACCTCGTAGCGGCCGGCGTGCTCCAGGACCTTGCGTACCAGGGACAAATTGGCCGCGTTGTCCTCGATGTAGACGACTCGGCGGCGGTCCGGCACGCGTGGACTATAGCAGGGCCTCGCCGAGCGGCCCGGGTCCGAAGCCGCCGCGCTTGCGCCAGCGCCGTCGCCGGGCACGTGCCGCGACGCTCATGGGGGCTCGGCCCCCGAAGCGGTTCCCTCGAAGCTTTCCCGGAGGCCGCACCCGCCGTCTTGCGTCGGCAACGGTCACGCGATCCCTCGCGGGCGAGCCGAGCCCGCTGGGGCCACGCCCGGTGGGGTCGGGGCGCGGCGACGCGCGAACCGTTGCTCGCGGTGGTCGAAGGCGTCGCTTCGGTGGCCCCGAAGCAGGCCGAAGATGCATCCGTTACACTCCCGCGCAGGTGCGATCGCGGCTGGCATACGGCTTGGCCGCCGCCGTGGCGGGTGTCTCCGCCACCGCCCAGGCGGACTCGACAGCACCCCCGGGAGCCGAGCCGGCCCGCGTGGTCACGGCCGCGGGCGAGGATGCGGAACCCAGCCGGGCCCGACCCGCGGACGAAGGGCCCGAGCCCGTCGAGGAGCCCTCGCGAGTGCTGCGGATCGAGGCGGTGGAGATCGTCGGCCGGGAGCAGGTCTCGAAACGACAGATCGAGGCGATCCTTCGACACGAGGGCGTGGTGCCCGGTGCGGAGATCCTGTGGCCCGAGGACGACCGGGTGCAGCGGGCTCGAAACCGACTGCGGGGCACCGGGTACTTCAAGCGGGTCAACCTGCGCGTCGAGCCGATTGCGGAGAGTCGCGACCGCGTGAGCCTGGTGGTCGATCTCGAGGAGCGCAGCTCGATTTCCGTCGACGAGGTCTATCTCGGCAGCTCCGCCATGACACCCTTCCGGGGGGGCATCGCGATCTCGGAGCAGAACTTTCTGGGCCGGGCGATCCACGTCGGCGGTGCGCTCGTCTGGAGCACCTTGCCGCGGATCGAGACCGCGCGGCGTCAGCAGGCGTATCGCGTGTTCGCCGAAGCGCCGCGCCTGGGCAATGCGCCGCTGGGGGCTCTGGCGGCCGCGTACTTCGCCGCGGCGAGCGAGCCCTATCGGGTGGCGGGAGAGGAGGACGACCCCGACCCCGACCTGTTTCGCGCGTTCGATTACACGCGCATCGGCGGGCTCGTCGGGCTGACCTTCCCCATCACGCCGACGTTGGGGATCGGAGCCGACTACCGCTTCGAACGCGTGAACGCATCGGTGCCCGACGATGCGGTGTGGATCCGACCCGATGGTACGGTGACCCCCCAGGACCTCGATGTTCGCGACGACGTGCACCGGTTGACGTCGCTGCATTTCGGGCTCAACTGGGATGCCCGCGGTGAAGCGTTCTTGGTGGGCAAGGGCGGAAGGGTCGCGCTCGACGTGCAGGTCTCGTCGCCGGCGCTGGGCTCGAGCTACGAGTACGTCAAGATCGTGGCGGCCGGGGCGTACAGCTTTCGCCTCCCGTGGAGACACTGGATCACCCCGCAGCTCAGCGGCGGGCAGATCGCGGGCTCCGCTCCGATCTTCGAGCAGTTCTACTCAGGAGATCTGAGCGATTGGGTGCCGGGGCGCGAGCAAGGGCTCCGGTTCTCGACCCGCAATCCGATCGACGTGTTCGGCACGGGCATCGACACCCGGACCTTCGGGGCGCTGTTTGGCCGCGTGGATCTCGAGTACGTCTGGCCGTTGTTTCGCAGGACCCGCTCCCGGGGCGTGTACGGGGGCGACCTGTTCTTCTCGGTGGGCATCTTCACCCTCGCCGAGGATCGCAAGACGCGGGCACGGCGTCGTGAGGAGGGCGACGCCGTCGCCCCCGTGGGTTTCAACGCGGATCTCGGCCTGCGTCTGGATACCGCGGTCGGGACCTTCAACCTGTCGGTGGGCAACGTCCTGCGGAGGACGCCGCTATGAGACGGCGGACGTTCGTGCAGGGCGTGTTGGTGATGCCCGTCGTCGGGATGGTGCGTCCCGACACCCTGACGGTGCGCAAGGCGACCTTCGAGGAGGTCGGCAACTCGGTGCTGCTCACGCTGAGCCTGCCCACGCTGTTCCGCAAGCACGACAAGGAGGCGCTGGCGTCCATCGATTCCGGGTTCGACACCACCTTGGAGTTCACGCTCAAGGTCTGGGAACGGGGCAGCAACCGCCTGATGGGGACCCGCAAACACGTGGTGAAGATCCGGCGCGATCCGTGGCGAAAGCGCTACGTCGTGAGCACCCGGTCGGAGACCGGGTGGTCGCGGCGCTACTTCGACAAGCGCGAGGATGCCATCGCCGCCGCGGTCAAGCTGGACCGGGTCCGCGTGATCTCGGCGAGCCTGCTCGAACGCGGCGAGGACGGGCCCTACTACTTCGTGACCGTGCTGGCCCTTCGCAACCCGCTCGACCCGGGAGGGTTGCGCGATCCCACCGCCAGCGGCCGGAGTCGGGGGCGCGATCTCGAGTGGTTCGGGCGGCTCGTCGACGTAGTCGCGGGGGAGCGACCCCGGGCCGAGGAGATCGTCCACGTCAAGACCAACCTCTTTTACCTGGTGCCCCGATGAAGGATCCCGCCTCCAGAGCACCCAAGCCGCGGATCCCCTGGTGGGGTCGGCTGGAAGTGCGCGTGGTCGCAGCGCTGGCGCTCTTGGGGACGTTGTGCGTGGGGGCGTCGGCGTATCTCATCCAGCTCACGGTCGGATACTTCGACCTGCGCACCGCCGACGCCCTCGAACGAGGTCAGGCCCTGGCGGAGAACGTCGAGCCGTTCCATCATGCCCTGGTCGAGGCGCACATTGCCGCCTACCAGGCGCGCAGCCGCGCGATGGGGCTGGAGCTGGCGATCGAGCCGGTCGACGACGCGGCCGGCCGGGGCCGACGGCTCGATGCACTCCTGGAGCGCGAGCCGGACGTCGTCGCGCTGGCGTGGCAGCTCCCCGACGGCGGCATCGTCGAGCGCGTACGGCAGGGTGCGCCGCCCGAGGGGGCGTCCGAACCGTTCGAGGTCGTCACCACCGTCGGAACCGAAGGGGCCGAGGCCGGGAGCCTGCGGGTCGTCTTCGCCATCGACCCGGAGATCGACGCCCGGTTTCAACGGCTGGGCGACCAGAAGCGAGCGATTCAGGCCAGCCGCGGCGAGCAAGACGACATCGAACGGGCGGTGATCCGCGTGCTCGGGGCGGCGAGCGCGGGCGTGCTGCTGTTGTCGATGATCGTCGGCATCGTCATGGCCCGGGCCACGACGCGCAAGGCGAGCGAGCTGAGCCGCGTGATGGCGCGGGTGGCAGAGGGGGATCTCTCGGTGCGGTCGAGCGCCCGGGGTCGCGACGAGCTGGGACAGCTCGCGCGCACGTTCAACGCGATGCTCGACGACCTGCAGGCGGCCCAGGAGAAGCTGGCGTACTTGCAACGCATCGGGGCCTGGCAGGAGATGGCGCGTCGCATCGCGCACGAGATCAAGAATCCGCTCACACCGATCCAGCTCGCGGTTCAACAGCTCCGGGAGAAGGACCCGGGCTCGGATCCGGATTTCAGTCGGATGCTGCGAAGCGCGGTGGAGATCGTGGAGGACGAGGTGGAGGGCTTGCGGCGGATGGTCGGCAGCTTCTCCCAGTTCGCGAAGGTGCCCGAAGTGCGGCTGGAGGACGTCTCGGTCTCGCGCATCCTCCACGAGTTCGAGCGCGCCTACGGCCATGTGACCGACGACGCACACGACGAGTTGGTGGTGCGCGCCCCCGAGGTCGACGTCACGATCCCCGGCGATCGACAGCTTCTCAAGCAGGTCCTGGTCAATCTGGTCGAGAACGCGGTGCTCTCGGCCCGGGAGGCGGGGCGATCCCCGGTGACCGTCGAGGTCTCCACGGTCGTCGACGGTGCCTTCGTGGAGATCCGGGTGGACGACAACGGACCGGGCGTGCCCCCCGAGCGTCGAGAGGCGGTGTTCGAGCCCTACCAGACCTCCCGCGAGCACGGGACCGGGCTGGGGCTGGCCATCGTGAAGAAGGTGGTGCTCGATCACGGCGGCGAGGTCCGGGTGACCGACGGCCACCTGGGCGGCGCGCGCTTCCGCATCCGTCTACCGCGCCGTCGGAGCAACCGCACCTGATCGACGAGACGAGGTGCGTCGGGAGAGCCCATGCCCATGGTCGAGGAGATCGAGATCCACACCCACCCCCTGCGGTTGGCGGCGCGCGTGTGGGGGCCGCCGGATGGTCCGCGTGTCCTGGGGATCCACGGGTGGCTCGACAACGCGGCGACGTTCGACGGCTTGGCCCCGTTGCTGGACGGGGTGCGCCTGGTCGCGCTCGATCTCCCCGGGCATGGTCGCGCCGAGCATCACCCGCGTGGGTTCCCGTATTCGTTCGTGGATTTCGTGGCGGCGGCCCATCGCGCGACCGAGGCGTTGGGGTGGGAGCGGTTCTCGGTCGTCGGACACTCGCTGGGGGCGGGTGTCGCCGCGTTGTTGGCAGCCAGCTTCCCCGATCGCGTGGAGCGGTTGGCGATGCTGGAGGGGGTGGGGCCGCTGTCGGAGACCGAGGAGGGCGGGCCCGGGCGGCTGGCGCGAGCGCTGGAAGAGGAGCGGCGCGCTCGCTCGCACCGCGTCCCCGTATACCCCAGTCGCGAGCACCTCGTGAGCCGCCTGCACGCGGCGTTGGGAATGAACGAGGCGTCCGCACGCACGTTGCTCGACCGAGGGCTCCAGACGGTGGCCGGGGGCGTCACGTGGAGGTCCGACTCGGCGCTGCGCCTGAGCTCGCGGGTGCGTCTGTCCGAATCGCAGGTGCTCGGGTTCTTGCGGGCGATCCGGTGTCCGACGCTGGTGGTGCGGGCCACCGAGGGCATGCGGCTGCCCGAGCTTCAGATGCGAGCGCGGCTCGAGGCCCTCGCCTCGGCGCAGGTGGTGGACGTGCCGGGCGGGCACCACGTCCATCTCGACGCGCCCGAGCGCGTCGCCGCGAACCTGAAGGCGTTTTTCGCGGGTCGGGATCGTTGAGCCGGACCCGGCGACGCATCGGCGAAGCTCCCCGAGGTGGGGACACCGTCGAAGACCACTCGCCGGTGCGGGCGTTCACTCGAAGCGGCCGCCCCGGCCCGCACCATCTCGGAACCGCGTGACGCCTGCGAGCAAGGCGGGATCCCTCAGCGCGCGTCGGCCCTCGGTGAACTCGACGGCCAGCGCATCGGACAACGGTAGCCCCAGGCTCCGATACACCGCGGCGCGATCGCTCCGTACGCAGGTCTGGGGGAAGCTCGCGATGGTGGCGGCGAGGCGTTCCGCCTCGGCGCGTGCCTGTCCCGGGCCGACCACGCGATCGACCAGGCCGATGCGGAGCGCCTCGTCGGCATCCACCGGGCGTCCGGTGAGGACGAGATCCAGCGCGCGACCGAGCCCGACGATGTGGGGCAAACGGACGGTACCGCCGTCGATGAGCGGGACGCCGAAGCGGCGGCAGAAGACCCCGAGCACCGCGTCCTTTTCCATCACCCGCAGGTCGCACCACAAGGCGAGCTCCAACCCGCCGGCGACGGCGTGTCCGGAGATGGCGGCCACGACCGGCTTGGACAGGAGCATGCGCGAAGGTCCCATCGGTCCGTCTCCGTCGGGAGCCAGGCGATTGCCGCGCCCTTCGGCGATCGCCTTCAGATCGGCGCCCGCGCAGAACGTGCCGTGATCGCCGTACAGGACGGCGACGTGGGCCTGCGGGTCGTCTTCGAACGATCGGAATGCGGCCGCCAGCGCGTCGGCGGTGGCTCGATCCACGGCGTTCTTCGCCTGCGGCCGATCCAGCACGACGGTGGTGACGGGGGGATTTCGCTCGATCCGGACGCTCATGGTCCGAACCTATCAGGTGTGTCCGGCTGCCGGTCCCGCGCCGCCCGGTCAAGGAGCCCCGGTGCGTTCGGCCGGCGCGACGCCGAGACCACCGCGCTGCCGACCGACGCCTCGATCACGGTTCGGGAGGTGCTCCATCGACGGCGGGGCGTCGAACCAACGGGCTCTCGAACACGGGGCGTTTCGGACGGTTGATCCCGAGCTCGGCGTAGCTCTGGCGGAGGTACACCGCGTCGAGCCGGGCGGGATCGACGAAGCCCTCGCGATCGATGGCGGCGACCATCGCCAGCCAAAGGCCGCGCGCCGACGGGCCGGGGCACGGGTGGGACGCCGCGGGACGAACGTCGGGGAGGGCCTGGAGGTAGGGCGTCACGCCGGGGCCGACCAGCGTCACGTCGGTGAGCACGTCACCGAGCGCTTGCGAGACCTCGGCAGGGGTCGCGCATCGTTCGGGCGCGCGGAGCTCGACGCTCGGCCTCGGGCCGGGCAGGTCGGAGCACGCGTACAGGGCGGCGTACACCTCTTTGCGCCGAGCATCGAGCAACGCGAGGACGCGGCCGTTCACCTCCGAGCTCAGCGCCAGGGCGGTGAGCGTGGACACCGGGACGACGGGACGTCCGATGCCCAGCGCCAGACCCATGGCGGTGGCCACCGCCACGCGCGTGCCGGTGAAGGTGCCGGGGCCGCGACCGCAACCGACGGCTGCGAGATCCTTCGCGCCGATGCCCGCCCGAGCGAGGAGTGCCTCGATGCGCGGCACGATCGATGCCGAGGCTTGATTGCTGCCCTCCGACTCGACGCTCTCGGCGACGAGGCGCGGCGTACCGGTGGCGTCCACGCACCCCAGGGCGATGACCGAGCGAGGCGTGGAGGCGTCGAGGGCGAGGAACCAGGTGTCCGTCACAGCCAATGCCGAACGATGTCGTTTCGCGTCGCGATGAGCAAGAGCAGAAGGATGATCACCAGGCCGACGGCGCTAGCGATCTCTCGCGCCCGCTGCCCGAGAGGTCGGCGCCGGATGGCCTCCAGGGTGAAGAACAGGATGTGGCCTCCGTCCAGGACGGGGATGGGCAGGAGGTTGATGATCCCGAGATTGATACTCAAGAGCGCGACGAGGACGAGAAACTCGCCGGGTCCTTGCTCGTAGGCGGTGCCCGCGACCTTGTAGAGCCCGACGACGCTGGAGAGCTCCTCGACGCCGCGCTCGAAGGTGAGCATCTGCACCAGCGCGGTCCACATCATGCCGATCACCTCGCCGGTCTGGCCCACCGCGGCGCCCAGCGCGTACGTGAAGCGTCCGCGCAGGGGCTCGGGCTCGGACACCCACCACTTCTCGAACGGATGCGCCCCGAACCACGCCTCCGCGTGCGTCTGCTGGTAGATGTCCTTCCAGGTGCGCTTTTCGAGGTGGACCTCGACCTGGCGCGGCGCACCGCCGAGCGACTGGACCTCGAGGGCGATGGTGCCCTCGGGGTGACGCGAGAGCGCGTCTTGCAGGGTGACCCACTGTGCGAGCGGCTTGCCACCGGCGGCCAGGATCCGATCCCCCGGCTGCAAGCCGGCCTTCTCGGCGGGGGATCCCGGATCGATCGCGCGAACGAAGGTGCTCCCGGGGAGCAGGCCCGTGCCCCCTCGACCGCTCTTGCCGGGGAGGAGCTGGGCGTGGTGGGACTCGTACCACAAGAAGGTGGCGCCGGGTCCCTGCAGGGCGCGCGCCCGCAGGTACGTGAGCCGGATGACGCCCTCCCCGGCGACGTCCAACATCCGCTCGAGCTCTTCCATGGTCCGAACCGGCTCGCCGTTGATCGACGTGATGACGTCGCCGGTACGCAGCCCGTTTTGATAGGCGGGCGACTCGGGATCGATGATGCCGACCTGAGGGGCGTAGAAGATGGGGAGGACACCCAGACGACCCACCGGCGTGGTCACCCCCAGGGCGTTGCGCGACAGCGCCTTGCGGGGCGTGACCACGCGATCGAGCCGCTTGCCGTCGCGTTCGATCTGGACCTTGAGCTCCTGGCCGGGCGACGCCTCGACGCGCTTGCGCATCTCGGTCCAGCTCCGAACGTCGCGGCCCTCGATCGCGACGATGCGGTCGCCTTGCTGCAGGCCGGCCTGTTCGGCGGCCGAGCCCTCGAGCACCGTCCCCATCACCGCCGGCGCGACCAGATTGTGGTTGACGACGAAGTAGAAGAAGTAGACGAGGATCGGCAGGAGGAGGTTGGCGGCCGGACCGGCTCCCAGGACGAAATACCGGGCCCACAGCGGTTTGGCCGACAAGGCACGGTCGGCGTCGGCGTGGGGGAGGTCCTCGTTGGGCTGCTGACCCAGAAGGGAGACGTAACCGCCCAGCGGAATGGGCGCCAAGCAGTACTCCGTCTCGCCGAGGCGCGCGCGGAGAAGCGGGGGGCCGAAACCCAGCGAGAAGCGCGTGACCTTGACGTCGACGAGCTTGGCCGCGATGAGGTGCCCGAGCTCATGGACGAAGATGAGAGGTCCGATGAGCAGGACGAAGGCGAGGAAGTTTCCCACCGCTCGGCAAGCATAGACCACGGGCGGCTGCTCGGCGTCGGGTGGGGTCGATTCGCGCCCCCTGCGCCCGCGTGCGGTCTGGCTCGCCGATGCCAGCCACGATAGGATGGCGCGGCGTTGGCTTCGACACCCCGAGAGGCCCGCAGGGCCGACGTGATCGCGCTCCTCGACGAGCTCGAGGAGGGGATCGAAGCGCTCCGGGTCGCGTACGAGAAGTACTTCCTGGGCGTCGAGCGCACGCCTCCGGTCCGCGAGCGCGAGAAGATCGAAAAGCGACTCCGGTCGCTCGAGGCCTTGCACGTGCAGTCGACGGCGCTGCGTTTTCGCCTCGGTGGGTTGCGGGCCCGGTTCATCACCTACAAGCACTACTGGACGCGCATCGAGGGCGAGATGGA
>CAZYSW010000002.1:0-45565 GCA_964650105.1 uncultured Nannocystaceae bacterium | reverse complement strand
CCCAGCGCAAGATCCCCACCATGGACGCCTATCAGCGCGCGGCCCACTGGATTCGCCGCGTGAACGAGCGCTACCAACAAGCTGGGCTCGACCCCACCCTCTACCACGTCGAGGCCCTGCTCACGACCACGCGCTCGACGTTGGGCATGTACAAGGAAGTGGTGGACACCTACGTCTCGCTGGGCTGCAAGACCATCTTCTTGCGCCCCGTCGATCCGTTCGGGTTCGCCGACCGCGTTCGTCTGAAGATCGAGTATCCCCGCAGCGAGTACCTGGAGTTCTACCGCAAGGCGGTGGACTACATGCTGGAGCTCAACCTGCAAGGGGTGGAGATCCTCGAGCGCTACGCCGCCATCTTCTTGACCAAGATCCTCCGCGGAGAAGATCCCAATTTCCTCGACGTGCGCAGTCCCGCTGGTGCCGGCATCGGGCAGCTCGGCTACAGCTACGACGGGCGGGTCTTCACCTGCGACGAGGGCCGCATGCTGTACGCGATGGGCGACGACAGCCTGCAGATCGGTCACGTCGATCGCGACAGGTACCGCGACATCGTGGGGCACCCCACCGTACGCGCGGCGGTTTTGGCCTCCAGCCTCGACGGTCAGCCGGACTGCGTCAACTGTGCCTACTCGCCTTACTGTGGCACCGTCCCCGCCACCAACCTCAAGACGCAGGGCAGCTTGTTCGGCCGCATGCGCGACAACCTCATTTGCGCCGTCCACAAGGGGATCCAGGACTACCTGTTCGAAAAGCTCGCCGAGGGCGATCCGCGGGTCCTCGCGACCTTCGACCGGTGGACCACGCACCGTCCCCGCGACCACTTCGTCCACGAGCCGGGCGCCGACGCCTGAGCGAAGGCCGGATCGCACCCGGGCGCAGCGGAGGTGCGCGGCTTCGCGCGTGGGCGAAAGGCCGTGGTCCGGGCACGGATCGGGTCGGTCGTCCGCGGCGTGCTACAGCCGGCGCGGGAGCTGTTTCCTTGCCACAGGACGAATCGAAACACGACGACGCGACCCTCGCCCTGCTTCCGCGGTTCAAGCGACGAAATCCGCAGCTCTCCAGCGCTCAGCGCGAGATCTCGAACAAGGCACGCCTGTTCGCCGATGCGTCGGGAGTCGCCGGGGCCCTCCGTCTATCACGCGCCGGGTGACCCCGGCCACGCGTCCCACGGCTCGCATGGCTCGCATCGGTCCCACGGTTCCGCACGGGTCTCACGGCTCGCACGGGTCTCACGGTTCGCACGGGTCTCACGGGTATCACGGTTCGCACGGGTCTCACGGGTCTCACGCGCATCGATCTCCAGGGCTGGTACCCGATGGACACGTTCGAGCGCATGGGCATCGGGATCGTTCGCGAGCTCGCGCGTGGGCAGCTCGCCGCCGTTCGCCTGTGGGGCTCGATCCAGTTCGATTCCGTGCACGCCATGCAGCCGACCATCCTCGCTCCCGGAGATCCGCGCGAGTCGATGATGCGCTTCAACGCTTTGCGACGCGCCCTGTTCGACTATGACGCCCTGAAGATCACCGAGGTTCTCGACGACGCCGCGACCGTCGCCATCCGGTACGGAATGTCCGAGGAGGCCGAGGAGGCCGCGTGTCACCAGACGCTGGGCTTCTTCGAGCGTCTCGTCGAGGCCGCTGGGGGTCGAGACGTGAAAGGTCGCTTCGCTTCGACGAGTTGGCACGAGGCCCCGCGCACCACCATCGACCTCCACTGGACCTGAGCAAGGCGCCACTTTGCGGTTCCGACCCGCGCCTCGCAGCAAAGATCCGCCCTCGCGGCACTTCGGACCTCACGAATGTCGGCGGCGATCCTCGGGTGCAGCGTTGGCCTCCTGGACCGCCCCGTATCCGGAATACCGCGCCATCACCAGCCGGCCGACCCGCATCGCGCGATCCGTCCCGGTGAGCGCCCGCGCCTCTGCCACCGAGGCGACGTCGAACCCGTGGACCCCTCGCAGCTCGCCACCATCCACGAAGGGCGCCGCTGCACGTGCCCACCACCACGACGCCATGGCTGCACGGAACGCTCCGAGCCGACCTCGCCGCCCTTTCGTCGTTCGGGCCCGACTGCCGACCGACTCGCGTTGCGTGGGCCGCAACGGGCCCGGGGTACCACGCCTCTGCCGCGCCCCGGTGGGGTCTTTGCGGGGTAGGATTGCTCCACGAGTCCGAGGTCGAGCATGGCGGTCTTCGAGCGCGACGGGGTGCGGATCCACTACGAAGAGCACGGACGCGGGGAACCGGTGCTGCTGCTCGCGCCGGGCGGCATGCGCTCGCGGCGGGCCGCCTGGGACAACGCGCCGTGGAACCCGATGAAGGCCCTCCCCGATCGATTCCGCGTGATCGCGATGGATCAGCGAAACGCCGGCGACTCGACGGCACCGATCTCCGCCACGGACGGATGGGCGACCTACACCGCCGACCAACTCGCCCTGATGGATCACCTGGGCATCGAGCGCTTCTTCGCGGTCGGCATGTGCATCGGCGGACCGTTCGTCGTGCGCCTGGCCGTCGCGGCGCCCGAACGACTCCGCGCCGGCGTGCTGCTGCAACCGATCGGCCTCGAGAACAATCGCAGCGCCTTCTTTCAGATCTTCGACGGTTGGGTCGCGGAGATTCGAGACCAACATCCCGAGGCCGACGATGCGACCTGGACCTCCTTTCGGCACAACATGTTCGGCGGCGACTTCATGTTCGGAGCCTCGCCCGACGACGTGGCGAGTTGTCGCGTCCCGCTGCTGGTGCTGATGGGCAACGACCTCTACCACCCGGCTTCCGTTTTCCGCGCCATCGCCGAGTTGGCCCCTCACGCCACCCTCGTCGAGCAGTGGAAAACACCTCCGCACCTGGAACAGGCCGATCGAGCCATCCGCAGCTTCCTCACCGCTCACCTCTGACTTCCGGCACCTTCCGCAGGCGATTCGAACCGCGTTCTCCCCGGCCGGGGACGGCGGATCGTGGGGACCGCGGAGCTGCGGCCCGTGGACGCATTCGGAGGTCCCGGTTCAGTACCCGGGGTCGCCCTCCAACGCTGGCTGGTCCAGCGGCCTCTTCAGGTAGACCCACGGGAACCAGCCCTTGCCAATGCGCTCCCAGCCTTCGGACATCATGGTCTGGGCGGTGTCTTGTGAGGCGAGGAGCCGCACGTGCTCCCACTGCCTGTCCGACTTGCGGACGACGTGATGGAACATGCCGTACCCGATCGAGTGCCAGCCGTGCTTGCCGAGCCTCTCCAGAGCCTTCATCTCGTTGAAGGCGGTGAGGCCCGATACGACTCGCACCTGTTCGTCGCCCGAGCCAGTGTCGGGCTTCGCCCCGCCGAAGCGCTGCTGCGCCGCCTGGCGCGAGATGCCCAAGCGGTTGCCGATCGCCTCCCAACTGTGCCCCGCGGATCGAGCGGTGGCGACCGCCGAGGCCAGCAGCTCCTCCGTCTGGAGGTCCGCCTCGTTGGCGATCTCCACGAGGTCCAGGTACGCCGCCGGGTCGTTGGCGAGGCGTTCCTCGAGGTCACTGATGGCGTCGGTCAGCGCGGCGGCGATCCGCCTCACCAGTCGCTCGGTATCCAGTCTCGTACCGTCTGTCATGCTCACCTCCTCGCCGTCCTTGCCGGGAACCCCGGATGCGCTGCGGAATCGGCGCATACGGCCTACTTCGTCAATTATGAATTGACAACGAGTCGTCTGTCAAGATACTCTTGACAATGAAGGCCAGAGAGGGGACGAAGATGGGCACCATGGACCCGCGACAGCCCGAAGGCCCACGCCCTGATGTCGGCCATCGGGCCAAGGCTGCACCACCCTTACCGACCGCCAACGACCCGACCAGAAAGGGCATGCCCCTTCGCGACGCCCACGAAGTGCTCGCCAAGAGACGGGTCTACGGCATTGTCCAGGGCGAGCATCTCGGTGAGCGGAGCCTCGCCGAGCTGCAACGGTCCAGCGACACCATCGGGAGGGGGACGTCTCCACGGGACTGACGCTGGAGGACTCGGTGAATGCCGGCGACGGCACGGCCCCTGCGCAGGTGCGGGCAGCCATCGCCAGCATCGAGGCGTCTTCGGCGACGACGAACACATCCTGACCAGGAGGGACCACGGCGTGGCACGGAAAGGCACGGCCAGAACCTGCCCGAAAGGGCACCGCTACTACCGAAACAGACTCTGTCGAGTGTGCCCGGTGTGCGAGAAGGGCAGGCCGGCCAGTGCGCCCTTTCTTGCCGCCCTGTACGCACCGGCCCGTCGTGCGCTGGAAGGCGCCGGCATCACCACGCTCGAGAAGCTCAGCGCGTACAGTGAAAGCGAGATTCTTTCCCTGCATGGGATCGGCCCCAGCGCCATCCCGAAGCTCAAGGCCGCACTGAAAGCTGCGGGACTGTCGTTCAGGAAAGCCTCCCCGGGATAGCGTTTGCCCACGGTGCCTCGATGCAGCGGCTTCTGAAAAGCGCGCGCTCGCGGGGTTTGCAGGGGTCGCGGACCCCGTGAACGCTCCGCGCCATTCTCGCTTGGCGCTCGTTGTCGCTCGCCTCGAGGTGTCGGGCCGGCCACACTGGTTGCTTCGCCGACACCAGAAGTGGGGGGATTGGAGTCTTACGCCGTCGACTGCTTGCGGCGGCTCCCTCCGCACGACTTCGTCCTCATGCCCGAGGAGGACCTCGTCGCTTGCTCGGGGTCTCCGACGTAGTGCACCGCCTGCTGTGGATGCTGGAGGATCGGCAGGTCAACATCCCCTTCGCCGCACGCATCCCCTCCGCGCCGGCCGCAGTCTCCTTGACGGCCGATCGTCACGTCGATGGAGAAGGAGTGGGCGAACAATCGGGCCCATGAGGGACGTCGCGGTTCGCGGACGAGCGGAGGCTGATTCGGCGGACCGAAGGGGAACGAGGTGGTCGGTGTCGACGAACCGTGCAAGCTGCCGAGGCTGGGTCGGGCGGGGTCCACGGTGCGTGATGATGTGCGTCCTCACATGCCCTACTTTCTGGGCTCGGGGTTCGATGCCCACCAGCCGCACCTCCCCGCGATCACTCGCTGGGATGCCGGCCGAGGTCGCATCGACGACTGGGATCTCGTCATCGACGGCAGCGAGATCTACCGCCCGGTGCAGGAGATCGAGTATCCCGTCTTGCACACCGTGGTGACCTGCGATCTGTCGCGGCCACAGCTTCGCTGCGACGCCCAGGGAATCGTTGGCCCCTACGGCCGCAGCTTCCACGTGTCCCAGAGCGCGGTGTACGTGTGAACTCACGACGGTGGGTGGGGCCGGCACCCCGACGGCCGCAAGCCACGGTGTGCCGCTTTCCTCTGGGTCGCGGCGAGCCGGGGGCGCTGCGGGTCTCGGGTGCGCCCGTCGATCAGTTCTCCTTCGAGGAGAGCCGCGACGGATACCTCAACGTGCTCGTACGCGCCGAGGGATCGGGGGATGCCATGTGGTCACCCGAGCGCTCGAACGGTGACATCGGCATGCTGCGCGTTCCCGTCGCGGCATTCGACCGTGGCCTGAGCACCGTCACGGCCCGAGCCTACGTCGACCTCCCCGAGCCCGCGCACGACGTTACCACGCCTTCCACAACCGCTTCGTCGGCGACTACCTCCTGTACGGCAACGGCAGCAGTTGGGGGTACGCCGCTCCGACCACCGAAGGCCAGCTCTTCGTTCACCGCTTCGCCAGCGGACGAGACGGCGCCGACCGGATCGCCGTGCCGCACGGGATCGATCGCATCGAGGCCATGGGCGACGATGCCGTCGTCGTGGGCAGCGACGGCAAGAATCTCTACTTTACCGCCGTCGATCTCGGCCAGCGCCCCGTGGTCGCGGGTGCATTCGTCCAGCGCGACGCGGTCCAGGGCGAGGTCCGCAGCCACGGCTTCTTCTATCAGCCGCAGACCGCCGACAGCGGACTTCTCGGCCTTCCGATCCGCCACGCCGGCCAGCCCGGCTGGGCCCACCTCGTCCACGGGTCGGCCGAAGTCCTGTTCTTGCAGGTCGCCGACCTCGAGTTCAGCAAGCTCGGCACCCTGGCCTCGGACCCCCACACCGACACCAACGACGACTGCCGCGTGAGCTGCGTCGACTGGTACGGCAACGCGCGGCCCATCTTCTACCGCGGGCGCATCTTCGCCTTGCTGGGCTACGAGTTGGTCGAGGGTGTCCAGACCCGCGGCCGCATCACCGAGCTGCGCCGGACCAACATGCTCGACCAGCCCCGCAAGCAGCCCATCTGGAAGGCCCGGTAGGTGGTCTCCCCGGGCGTCCTGCCTCCTTCGTCCCACATCGGGGGTCGGACACCCGGGTCGCGGCCATGACACTCGTGTCGCGCCCCGAGGCGGTGCACCCTCGCGTTTTCCCGGCTGTGGCTTGGCACCGCGCATGCAACAGCAGGGGGCATGGCTTGGCTTGGACAGCGTTGGGTGGCTCGTGTCGTCGTCTCGTTTCCGCTCGCGGGAGGGCTCGCGGCCTGCGATCCCAAGGTCGAGGGACCGATGGACGAAGGGGCCGACTCCGAGGACGTCGACGACGACGCGGACCCCGACGAGGACGGCGCGGATCCGAGCGCAGGCGGTGGTGAGCCCGACGATCCCCAGCCCGCCGACACGCCGCCCGCCCAGCCCAAGCCCGATGCGGCCACCCCGTGCGACTGGGATGCGCCGTGGGGCGGGTACGCCTGCACCACCGACGACGGGCAACAGGGCACCAACTTTTGCATCCTCGTCGACGGCGAGGAGCTGTGGACGCCGTGCTCGACCGAGCCTCCCGAGTGCGAACCCGGCGAGAATGTCGACATGGGTTGCATCGGCGACATCTGCTACTGGGACGGAGAGGCCTTGCGCCGCTACTCGTGGTCAGAGCCCGACTGCAACACGCCGCTGGTGCTCGACTTCGGGGAGGGCTCCATCGACTTCATGCCCGCGTCCTCCGGTGCGTTCGACCTGTCGACCGACGGGACCTGCACCAACACCGACTGGCCGACCGCGCCGTGGCTCGCCCTCGACCGGGACGGCGACGGTTTCATCCGCGACGGGAGCGAGCTGTTCGGCAACGCCACGCCGTTGGCCGCCGGAGGTCACGCGCCCCACGGGTTTGCGGCGCTGGCCGAGCTCGACACCAACCGCGACGGCAAGATCAGCGCGGAAGACGAGCGCTTCGGAGAGCTGGTCCTGTGGAGCGATCTCGACGGGGACCGCATCGGTGCCTACGGCGAGCTGCGCCCGCTCGGCGAGCTCTCGCTGGTGTCGATCGACCTCGGCTTTCACCGTCGCGCCGCCTGCGACGACCGGGGCAACTGCGGGTACGAGCGCGCGGCCTTCGAGTACCGCACGCCCCAAGGCGACCTCCGCACCGGCGAGGTCGTCGACGTTCACCTCGTCTGCCGCTGACCGGGCGTCGACGACCGCCTCCGGCACCGATCGCGCCGCCCATTCTACCGGGGAGCGGACCGGTGGTATGACCACGCCATGGCGGTGTTCGTCGCATTGCTCCGCGCGGTCAACGTGGGTGGGACCGCCAAGCTCCCATGGCCGAGCTACGGGCACTGCGCGAGGAGGCGGGGTTCTCGGGCGTCCAGACCTACATCCAAAGCAGAAACGTGGTCTTTCGCAGCCGGCTCGCCGCGCCGAAGGTGAAGGCGACGCTCGAAGCGGCCCTCGCACACCACCTCGGAAAGCCCGTGGGCGTCCTGGTGACGGGTGCCGAGCTCGAGCGCGTCCTCGAGCGCAATCCGTTCCCCGAGGCCGAGCCGACCCGGGTCATCGTGTTCTTTTATGACGCGCCTCTTCCGGGCATGCGCTCGAGGGCTGGCGTGTTCCGGGACGGGAGCAGATGCAGGGCTCGGGTCGCGAGCTCTACGTCCATTACCCCGACGGTCAAGGCAAATCCAAGCTGAAGATCCCGCAGGCCGACGCCTGCACCGGCCGCAATCTGCGAACCATCGCCAAGCTCGTCGAGCTCGCCCGCATCCCGACCTCCCGTTGACGACCTCCCACGTGCGGGTCGCGATGAGTCCGTCGGGCCACACGAGCGGTGCGGTCCTGGGCTTGCTGCGGCAATGGCCACGACCTCGCGATCCATGATCCGGCCGAAGAACGCCGAGTGGTTACCCACGTGTGCACCGACGTCGACGACGAGCCCGGGGCGCCGGCCGAGCCGATCTGCACACCGCGACGCGATCCTCGTCGTCGACGAACACGACGTCGGCACGTCGAACGGCCAACGGCGTGCGGCATCGCGTGGCAGGAGAGCAGTCAGAGCGAGTCCAAGGTGGCTGTTCGCTCTGCAGCGGTCGTTGGGTCCGAGACGAAGAAGCGGCAATCGGGCACCGCGGTGCACGTGGACCCTCCACCGAGCTCCCTGCGAAAAGTGCCGATGGCTGATCTTCCGTCGAAGTGTTCTCGGCGGGTCCGAGCGCGCGCCCGGGGACGGGCGGCGCGACCATGCGGGTCGGCGGCAGGCGTGCCTTATACTCGTGCGTCGGGGGGTCTTTACGCATGACGACGTGTCCTTGCAGCGCGCAGCACGAGCCGAAGCGAATCGTCCTCACGGGTGGACCGGGAGCCGGCAAGACGGCGGTCCTGGAGCTCGTGCGGCAGTATTTCTGTCGCCACGTCGCGGTCCTTCCCGAGAGCGCCGGCATCGTGTTCGGGGGCGGCTTTCCACGGGGCAAGAGCCTCACGCTTCGCCGGGCGGCCCAGCGCGCGATCTACTACGTGCAGCGGGAGCTGGAGATCGTGGGCGACGCCGAAGACGCGGCCATCGTGCTGTGCGATCGTGGCACCGTCGACGGGCTGGCGTACTGGCCCGGTCCCGAGGATTTCTGGGAGGCGGTGGGAACCGATCGCGATACGCAGTTGAGTCGTTACTCTGCCGTCATCCACCTCCGCACGCCGTCGTCGGACGATGGCTACAACTGGCAGAACCCCCTGCGCACGGAGACCGCCGAAGAAGCGGCGGCGATCGATGCCGCGATCGCGCGGGGCTGGGCAGGACACCCCCGCCGATTCTTCGTCGACGCCGAGTCCGACTTCCTCGACAAGGCCAACAAGGCCCTCGCGCTCATTCTCGAGGAGCTGCCCGAGTGCTGCCGTCCCCACGCCGCCCCGCACCTGGCACGCACCCTCGAACGCTCCGGTGTGCTCACGGGCTGAGCCGCGGACGCGGCAGGCGGCTCTCGTCGGTCGCGTCTCCTACCCGGGAACGCCCTTGGTGGCCGTCTTCGCCTTCAGCGTTCTCGACGTGCGTGTCGAACCACGCGAGCTGCTCCCACGGCACGTGCGGCACCCGGCACGCACCCTCGAAGTATCCGGTGAATCTTCCGCGTCGTGACCAGGAAACGAGCCTCGGGTAGGCCGAGGATGGATGCCGAGCAAGAATGTTGGAGCGAAAGGATTGGCTCGAGCTCGCCCCCGCCTACTGGAAGCAGACCCTCGAGAAGGACGAGACTCAGCGGCTTCTCGCCGAAAACGTTCTCCGCCGCATTGCGCTCGGCCAGCACCCAGACGGGGCTTGGCTCCGGCATCCCGCGCAGTCACGACGCCGTTGTTTCACCGGATACCCCTCGAACGCTCCGGTGTGCTCACGGGCCGAGCCGCGGACGCGGCAGGCGGCTCCCGTCGGTCGCGTCTCCTACCCGGGAACGCCCTTGGTGGCCGTCTTCGCCTTCGCGTTCCGGACGTGCGCGTCGAACCACGCGAGCTGCTCCCACAGCACGTGCTCGATGCTCTCTCGGGCGCGGTACGCGTGGTCCTCGTACGGGAGCAACACCAGCCTCGCCGTGCCGCCGGACCCACGGACCGCCTCGAAGAAGACCTCCGACTGGAAGGTGAGGGTGCCGGGATTGGAATCGGCCGCCCCGTGGACGATCAGGATCGGTTCGTCGACCCGATCGGCGAAGAACGTGGGCGAGAGCCGAATGTATGCGTCGCGGGCCTCGAACAGCGAGCGCCGCTCCGACTGGAAGCCGAAGGGCTGGTTCGTCTTGTTGTAGGAACCGCTGCGGGCGATCCCGGCGGCGAACAGGTCGGTGTGTGCCAGGAGGTTGGCCACCATCAGCCCCCCGTGGCTGTGACCGATGACCCCAATCCGTTCGGGATCGGCCACCCCGATCTCCACCGCCTTGGCCACCGCGGCCTCGGCATCGGCGACGAGCTGGGGCACGAACGTATCGTATGTCGTCTCGGGATCCCCGATCATCGGCATGGCCGTGCGGTCGAGGACCGCGTAACCCTGCAGCAGAAAGAAGAGGTGGGACGCACCGGCGATCTCGCTGAAACGCTGGGCCGAGCCGCGAACCTGCCCGGCCGTCGATGCATCGGAGTATTCGAGCGGGTACGCGTACAGCACCGTCGGTACGCGCGTCCCCTCCTCGTAGCCCGGCGGAAGATGCAAGTGGAAGCTCAGCGGCACACCGTCCTTGCGCTGGTAGTGCACGATCCGCTTCTCGATCTTGCGAAGCACGGGCGCCGGATCCTCGAAACGGGTGATCGGCACGCGGGTGAGCGCCCGGGTGGCCTCGCCCTCGGGCGCCGCGATCTCCTCGCCGAGCGTCGCCAGGTAGTAGTTGGGCACGTCCGTGGGGGACTCGGAGCGCATCACGAAGCGCGTCTCGTCTCCCGCGAACGCCACGAAGGATTCGTACCGATCGGGCGCGCCGCGAAACAGGCGGCGAACCTCGCCGGTCTTCCTGTTCCGCAGGTCCAAGAATGGGCGGTCGCCCTGTTCCGAGGCGCCCTGGCCCGCGAAGTACACCTCGTCGCCTCGCTGGTGAATCACCATGCGCCCGTTCGGAAGCGGCCGATGCAACGGCGAGCCGGGCGACGCGTAGCTGTCTCGCTCGTTGAGGTCGAACCACGGCCGCGCCGTCTCCTGATCCACGTCGAGCAGCCAGGTGTAGCGCCAGCGGCGGATCCGCTCGCGTTGGGTGAGCACGAGCGTGCCGCCTTCGCCCCAGCCTCCCCTCCAGCCCACGATCCGATGCTCGGCCCGGAACACCTCCTCGGGCTCGCCGGAGAACGGCGCATCCAGCCGCATCAGGCGATCGCGGTGAGGAACCTTCGCGAGGGGGTCGCCGCCATCGAGCGCCTCGACCCAGTACAAGGTGTGGGGTGCCGTTGGGCGCCACGACACTTCGCGTGGACCCACGCGCTCGCCGTGGGTCGGTACTTGATCGGCCAGCGGGCGCGAAGCGATCTTCGCCACCACGCTGCCGCTTTTGTCCCAGACCTCGATCTCGCTGGCAAAGCGCCACCAGGCCACCGCACGAGACCACGGCCCGACCAGGCGATCGACGAGCACGTACTCGCCGTCCGGAGAGACCTCGACGGTCGAGTAGATCCCGGGTCCGCCCAGGGTCCTCGACTGTCCGTCGTCGGGGTCGACGACGACCAGCTCGCACGTCGCGTAGTAGTCGAACAAGGCGTCGTCGTGGGCGGTCTTCAGCAGGTTTCGCGCCTCGTAGGTGGAGCGGGCTTTCGCCCCGTCGCCCTCCAAGATGGCCGGTCCCGCCGGAATCGGCGGCGCCGCGGGGGGGTCACCTCGCTCAGGGATCCGCCGCACCAAGAGGCGCTTCTGGTCGGGCATCCACTGCACGGCCTCGCCCAGCAGCGGATTGACCGCGATGGCTGGCAGCTCGCGCAGGTCACCGCCCACCGAGCCGACCCAGACGCCGATGTGATCGGAATGCCTGACCGTCAGATCGAATCTCCGACCATCGGCGGTCCATTCCACCCTCACGACCTCGCCGTCCTCGGGGAGCGGCAACGGTGTCGCGGCACCTCCCTCCACCGCGACCAGACGCGGCGCGGTCGCGCCGTGTCGCCCATGGATCGCGTTGGTGGCCGGATCGACCTGGATCCCGGCCAGCGCGTGCTTCGGTGCCGCCAGCTCGGCCAGCGGTGGATAGCGCACGGGATCGGCCAGAAGCAGGAACGTCCCCGTCGGCGACGTCCACACCCACGGGAGAGCCGGGGCATGAAGGACGTCGAGCACCTCCTTGGGCGGCGTCTTCCAGTCGGACTGGCCTTGCGCGACGCGGGCCTCGGCACGCTCGGGATCCTCGCCGGCCGGGGCCGATGCGATCGCCGCCTCGCCCTCGTGTTCGGGGTCGGAGGCCCCGGGCCGGCCGCTTCCACACGCGGAGACGACCTCGCAGATCAGGATCAGTACCGAGAAAAGCGAGCACGCGCGCATCATCGTCTCCTTGGCCACGGCCAGCCTACCGGATCCCGGCTCTCGGCGACGCCGCGGTCCGCGGAACGATGGCTCGCACCCTTCCCGAGGCGCTATCGGTCCTGCATCGAGCGGAGCCAGCGTTCGAGGTGCGCGACGGTGGACTCGCGGGTCTCGTGTTCCGCATCCAGATCCTCGATCGTGCGTCGCAGTGCCTCGCGAGCGCGGTGCAGCCGGCTCTTGACCGTACCGAGGGGCACACCGAGCACGTCGGCGACCTCCGACACGCCCAGGTCCTGCCAGTAGTGCAGCTCGAGGGTCATCTGAAACTCCAGCGGAAGCCGGCGCAGCGCCCGGACGACGAGGCGCTGCTCCTCGTACTCGGCAAGCTGCGCGCTCGGTGAAGCGCCCAGATCGGCGATGCTGGTCTCGGCGGGGTCGAAGCGGCTGCCTCGTCGGCGCCACTCGTCGAAGAAGCGCAGAAGCTCGATCCGCGCTACCCCGAGGATGTAGGCACGAAACGTGCTGGACTGGACCACGCGTTCCCGCGTTCGCGTGCACGCGAGGAAGGTCCGTTGCGTGAGATCCTCGGCGTCGTCGTCGTCGACCTTGGTCGAGAAGAACCGAAACACCCGGCTGAAGTGGCGCCGAAACAGCCGGTTGCCCGCCTCGCGGTCCCCCTCGCGCCAGGCATCGAGAAGGTCGAAATCGTCGTCGAAGTCGTCGCTCACGATCCCCACCGTTTCAGCCACCGATCGAGCGCTTCGAGATCCCAGCGGCCCTCCCGCGGAAGGCGGGCCACCGCCTCGCGAAGGGCCCGCGCCTCGTCCGGGTCGGATCGATCCAGGACCGCGGCGAGCACCAGCTTGGTCCGCGCCAACTCCACCGCCAGAACCTCTTCGGATGCCGCTTCGCGCAGGCGGAGCGCCTCTCGCAGATCGACCGTGGCTTCGGGAATGCGTCCCAGCGCGAACAGGGCGCGGCCTCGTTCGGTCAGCGCGTACGCTCGCCCCGAAGCCTCCGTCCCCAGGCGCGCCCGCTCGATCGCCTCCGCGCGTCGTGCGAAGGTCAGGGCCTCTTCGTGTCGATCGAGGTTGTTGAGGACTTCGGCGAGGTTGCACAGCGTGGTCGCCAGGCGCAGGTCGTCGGGCCCGTAGTGCCGTTCCTTGATCGCCAGTGCGCGCTCGTAGTGTCGCAGCGCCTCGGTTTCGGCGCCGCGTGCCAGCAGTACGTTGCCGATGTTGTTGAGCGTGTCGGCGAGCCTGGGATCGGGGGGACGAGGCGCCTCCCGGATCGCCAGTGCCCGTCGCTGCGCCTGCAGGGCGTCGGCGTAGCGCCCGGCGTCGAAGTACGCGTTGCCGAGGTTCGAGACGCAGGTTGCATGTTGGGGGTGCTGCTCGGGCAGGATCCTGCGGGTGACGGCGCACGCCTCCTCCAGGGTCGCGATGGCCTCGTCGAGGCGGCCCAGCGCCCATTGAACGCTCCCGAGGTTGGTCATCGACTTGGCCAGCGTCAGGTCCTCCACCTCGCGGGTGTTTCGATGAAGCTGCAGCGCGCGCTCGGCATGCCCGAGCGCATCCTCGAGGCGTCCCTGCGTGTACCGGAGCACGCCGAGGTTCATCTCGAACGATGCCTCGAGCCGGTGGCCGGGCCCCAGCCGCCGCAGCACGGCCTCGGTCCTGGCCGCCTCGCGCTCGGCCTCGTCCAGAGCGTGCATCTGCGTCGCGAGCTGAAGCGCGCTGACGGTCGCTTCGGCCCGCAGGTGATCGTCGCCCACGGCGTCGGCCCAAAGCGCGGCGTCGAAGATCTGTGCCAGCCCGGCCTCGCGCCGTCCCGCCTCGCCGGCCGTCGCTCCGGCCACGAGGAGCGCTTCGGCCAAGAGCGGCGGGTAGTCGAGTTGCCTGGCCCGTGCGAGGACCTCTCGCCCGGCGTCCTCGGCCTCGTCGGTCCGCCCCGCCGACAAGAGGACGCGCACGCGACCCACGTCCTTTTGGATCTCGGCTACGTCCTCGGCTCGATCCGCGGGCGGTGGGTCGATGCGAGGCTCCATCACCCGAGGCTCCGCGCACACCCGCGGGTCGGGCAGCTCGGTCAGGACTCGACCCGCCTGCTCGACCACCGTCGCGTCGGCGCTCGCGAGGACCTCGAGCGCCGCCTCGAGCCGCCCGAGCTGAACGTCCAGACACGCGAGGCGGAGATCGAGCGCTCGTTGGGATTGTATGCCCCGCACGTGCGTCGTCTCGCAGGCGACGCGCCGCTGCTCGACCCATCGATGCACCCAGGCGTCGACCCCATCGACGGCCAGCTCGGCGGCCGCCTGGGCATACGCCACCCGCGTGGCGGCGAATGCATCCGTCACCGCGTCGCGGCGCGCAGGCGTCCAGGCGACACGTGCGGGCGCGTCGACGCCTGCGCAGGGCGACGGTGCGCTCGAACGTGTGCCGATCGCCGCGCCCGCGGCTCCGACCAGCCCCACCACCCCGGCCAGGACCGCCCCGCGCTTGCGGGCACGCCAAGGATCGCGCTCCAGCGCCTGCAGGAGCTCGCGCATGCTCGGGAAGCGATCGTCGGGTCGCGCCGCCAATCCCCGCAAGATTGCGGCACGGACGTGGGCGGGCACCCGCGTATCGGTGGGGAACGGCCGCACTTCGCCGCGCAGCTTGGCCTGCGCGGGGTCCGTGCCACGCGCGTGCTCGAACGGCAGCTCACCGAACAGACACCGGTACAACGACGCACAAAAGGCGAACTGATCGGCACGGGCATCGACGTTCGGGCTTTGGTGCTGCTCGGGGGCCATGAACGCCAGCGTCCCCATCAACGTGCCGGTCTGCGTGATGCGTTCGTCCGTCGGGTGGTCGGTCTGCACGTCGGTCATCCCGTCGTCGGGCCCGCTGGCGTCGACCCGAGCGAGCGAGGTCGCGCGGGCCAGCCCGAAATCCGCCACCAGCACCCGTCCGTCGTCGGCGATCAGCACGTTGCCGGGCTTGAAGTCCCGGTGCACGATCCCCGCCTCGTGAGCGGCGAGCAACCCCCGGCCTGCCGCGCAGAACACCTCCAGGATCTCGCGCCACGACCGGGGCGCCCGCTGAACCCAGCGCCGAAGATCCGTCCCTTCGACCAACTCCATCGCGACGAACACCGTCTGGTGGGTGTCGGGTGTCGTAGGCATCGACTCGCTCACCGGCGACAGCAGGAGGGGGTCGAACGTGCCTACGTCGTAGATCCGGATCACGTTGGGGTGAGTGAGCTTGGCGGCCGCCCGGGCCTCGCGAACGAGCCGTGCTCGGGCCTCGTCGCCGCCGCGGTGCTCGGGTCCCGCGTGGAGCACCTTGATCGCGATCTTGCGATCGAGCTCGGGGTCGTAGGCCGCGAACACCGTACCCGTTCCTCCGGCACCGACGCGTTCGAGGAGCACGTACCGGTGCAGAACGACCGGCTGGCTCCGCGGTCCGAAGAGCTTCGCCTCGATCTTGGAGAACGCCCGCCGCTCGACCAGGGGATCGACCGGAGCACGACCGAGCGCGCGCGTACGTGGGCCCTCCATGACCCCGCGTCGAGTATAGGCGAACGGTGACCGTCGAAGGTTCGCCCGACTCCGATTGCGGGGATCCGAAGCGGGAGGCGACGAAGCTCAGCCCTCCGGCTCCGGCTTGCAGACGCCACCCCCCTCGAGCTGGGCCTGCGTCCGGAACGTGTTGAGCGTGGTCCAGTTCGGGACCGGCGACGCGGGGATCGTCCCGTCTTCGCGGACATTGGTGACGAAATAGGCGTCTTGATTCCAGATCCTCCGCGCGCCCACCCAACGGTCCCGGGCGTCCCGAACCACCTGGACCGCTGGAGACGACTGAATGTCGTTCCAGCCCTTGTTGGAGACGACGACGATTTCGGCGGAGCCGTCGTTGTCCACGTCGGCGACGACGGGGTACTCGTGGCTCGTCCAGCTATCGCGCGGGACCTCGAGCAGCACGGTGCCCGACGCATCGTAGATTCGCAGCCAGTTCTCGTCGGCGTACACCGCCTCGGCCGTGCCGTCGCCGAGAAAGTCGAAGGCCGTCGTCCCCGCGGCCCCGCTGAGGTCCTGGATGGGGGTCGTCCAGATCTCGCCGAGGTCGGCGGCGAAGAGCCCGAACACCTGGTCGCTGCCCGAGAGGATGTCGGGCTGTTGGTCGCCATTGGCGTCGTGGATGGCGGTCGGCATCCGAAACAGCGGCGTGGTCTTCTTCGGCGTGCCGTCGTGCTCGAGGATTCGACCTCCCCCGTACCAGCGAACGAGCAGCACCTCGGGCAACCCGTCGGCGTCGAGATCCGCGACGTGGGGCCAGTTGTGCGCCTCTCCGTGGACGATGGACCCGAGCTCGGGCTGGGCGAAGAGCACGGTGCCATCGTGGCGGTGCACCACGTCGCCCCAAACCACCTCCAGCTTGCCGTCGGCGTCGAGGTCGACGGGGACCGGCGAGCTCTTGGGGCCTGCGCCCGCAATCGAGCCGTATTCGTTGGTGGTGCCCCCTTTCCACACCAACGCGCCGTGAGCGTCGAACACGTGACCGTTTTGAACGATCTCGACATGGCCGTCGGCGTCGAGGTCGGCGATCGCGACCGCGCCGTCGATGGCCGGATACGGCTCGGTCTTCCACGCGAGGCTGCCGTCGTTCTCGAAGGCCTGGAGCCCTCCGTGGTTCACGTTCGGCTCGTTGGGCGAGCCCGCGACGATCTCCATGACACCGTCGCCATCGATGTCCGCGATGGCGGGCGTGACCACCGAGCTCACGGGCTCGCTGGCTTCGAAGTGCAGCGCGCCCGTTGCACCATCGAGCACGTACAGCCGCGCCGGTGCCAGGAACTTGTTGCCGAAATTGTCGAAGTCGGCGGCATAGGCCACCACCACGATGTCCGGCACGTCGCACAGGTCCACCACGCCGTCGCCGTTGTCGTCGGTCAGGTTGCCCACGATCGGGGTCACGACCACCTGGGTGTTGCCGTCGGCCCCTTCCCACACCCACTGGATGTCCGGATCGAAGCTGTCGGGGGGCGCGGTCTCCGAGCAGGGCGGCACGGCGTTCATGTCGTCCACCACGTGGCAGGTGGGCCGCCCCGCTTCGCCGGTGGTCTCCACCCCCACGTCGAATTTCGCGTCGTCGGTGTCCTGGCCCGGCGCGCCGTCGGTGGCGTCCGACGAGCCCTGGTCGTCGAACGCACCCGAGCTTCCCGGAGTCTCCCCCTCCGACGTCGAGGCTTCGTGGCCCCCCGTTCCGAATCCTGCGCCGTCGTCCACGGACGTGTGGCACGCGCACAACAGCCCCAGCGCGATGGCTCCCCGTTTCGTACCCATCCCGGGGTTCACCCATCTCGGGGCTCGGTTGGTTCCCGCTCCCGCGATCTTTTTTTTCGCGGCGACGGCTCGGCCCCTCCGGGCCGGCCGAGGAAGGCCCGAGCGCGAGCCCGGGGGGCCGGTGCGCGGGCCCGAGCCGGGCACGCGGCACACGGTACGCCCGGGCGGGACGACCGAGCCTCACGACGCTGCCAGCGCTCGGGCGCGCGCGAACGCCTCCTCCTCGGTGTCGACCACCTCGATATTGTCGCGTCCGCTGGCGCGCAAGATGACCCGCGCTGCGAAGCTCATGCGATCGGACAGGCCGAAGACGAAGGTGCGACGGATGAACGGACGGTTGTCCTTGGTGTTCATCGCCAGGCGTCACCGGGCGCTCAGCGACAGGTCCGAGAAGCGACGCCCATCGATGATCACGCGCACGGGAGCGCGCTCCTGGAAGATGGGGCGGATCAGCTCGAAGACCTCGTCGACCGTCGACACGTCTCCCTCGCCGCGGATCCGGGCAACGAGGAGATCGTGGCCGTGCTCCTCGAGGATCATGTTCCTGTGATCGACCAGGATGCGCACCGCGACGGCATCATAAACGAGAAGCGACGCCATCGGGAGCCCGCACGACCGGGGCTCGCCGCGCGCAGGGCCTCTGCTCGCCGCGCGCACGGTGGGCTACGTTGCAGCCGTGGCGTCTGCACTGGACCTCACCGGTCGCGTGGGCCTCGTCGGCGACATCCATGCCGAGGACGACGTCTTGGCCGCCGCGCTCGAGCACATGGACGCCCTGGGCGTCACGGCACGGCTGTGCGTCGGTGACATCGCCGATGGAAGCGGGGACCTCGACCGAACGTGCGCACTGCTCGACCGCGCCGGTGTCGTGTGCGTGCGTGGCAACCACGATCGTTGGGCTCTCGAGGGCACCAACCGAGCGCTCGAGTACGCGAGCACGCCTTCGCCCCGCGCTCGCGCCTTCCTCGAATCGCTGCCGCCGACCCGTCGCTTCGACACGCCGCTCGGCGGACTCTTGCTCTGTCATGGTGTGGGCGACAACGACATGGCGGAGCTTCGTCCCGACACAACCGGATATGCATTGGACGTCCTCGACGAGCTGCACGAGCTCGCGGCCCGACCCGACGTCGTCCTCATGGTCGGTGGCCACACCCACCAGGCCATGGTCCGCGCGTTCCCCGGTCTCGTGGTCGTCAATGCCGGCACGCTGCGAGGGCGCGAGGATCGTCCCGCCACCTTCTCGATCCTGGATCTCGACGAAGCCGCCGTGGAGCGCCTCGAGCTCCGAGAAGACGCGTGGCGCCTCGCCGAACGGACCCGTCTGCGCATACCCTGAAGCGAGCGTGTGTTCGAGGCCACGGACGCGCACGCTCTTGCTTGCGCGACTGCGCTCGGCCACGCCACGCGAAGGAGCCCGAGATGAAGACGAAACGACAGTGCCCCAGATGCGGCGGCCGAAAGATCTGGTGGATCGAAGAGCTCGCCTACCACGAGACCGATTCGGATGACCGTGGTCCGTCGGCCCCTGCGCCTGGCCCTCGATCGCAAGGCTCCGGCCGATTCCGGCCAAAGCCGATGGAACCGCATCTGGCACGGCGACAACTCGGTGTACTCCGCCGGCCGCATCGACGCCTACGCCTGTGCCGCCTGCGGCTACACCGAGCTGTACACCTGCGATCTCGACGAGCTTCGGCACAACCCCGACTCCGGCGTACACCTTCTCGAACCCCCCGCGTGACCCGGGGGTTTCGTCCGACCTCTCGACCTGCGGGCCCCACGACGCGTGCGCGTTCGTGCGTCGTGTGCCGCGCAGCACGCGAGCTCGATCCACGGCCGCGCATGACCGGCGACTCCGTAGGATGCATCGTACGCAATGTGTCGAGGCCTGTCGGCCGGTTTCGATTCCTGCGCGTTGCGACGATCGCGTGGCGGAACGATGATTGAACACGCCCCGACCGTGTGGGTATGATTGCGATGTGTGGGCTTGGACGGTCACCGGGGCATTGCTCGTCGCCGCGCCTTCGGTGGACTCGGCGTCGAGCGCCGAGGCGACCGAAGTCGAGCCATTGAGGCTCGAATTCTTCCGTTATCGCGAGCCGCTTCGAGTGCTCGTGGAGCCGCCGGGCACGGGGTCGCCCATGTCCGCCCATGCGCCGTGGACTCCGTTTCGGATGCTCGCCGAGGGGCGATGGGGCACGTTGTCGCTCATGAACACGGTGCGCAAGGGTGCACCGTTTTGTGCCGGCTCGACCCGCTGCCCCGACCTCGCGGAGGGAGGCGTCGCCATGGCCTGGAACCTCCGGCGGTGGCCGGTCGCCATTTTCGCGGGGCTCTTGCTCTCCTCGTTGGCGGATGACTCGGGGCGCAGGCTCGCGACCCGCACCGGGTTCACGCTTATCGTGGGCCTCACCCGGTCGCTCCCCAACCTCGCCGACCTGGTGCAGCGCTGACGAAGGCGGCCGCCGCCGTCACGCGCGACGTGGCGCGTCCGGTCGGGCCGGGGCGTGGAGGCGTGTGACCGCGGCGATCGAAGCGTCGACGAGCCGACCGCACCGGTGCGGTCAGTCGAGCTCTTCGTAGCTCCGGACGATCTTGTCGATCAGGCCGAAGTCGAGGGCCTCTTCGGGGCTCATCCACTTGTCGCGCTCGAGGGCCCGTTGGATCGTGTCGTGATCCTGACCGGTCGCGTCCATGTAGAGCTGGATGATCTTCCGCTTGGTCTTCACGATCTCTTCGGCCTGGATCGCGATGTCCGCGGCCGGACCCTCGATGCCGTACATCGAGGGCTGGTGGATCATGATCCGGGAGTTCGGCGTCGCATACCGCTGGCCCTTGGGCGCGCACAAGGCCAGGATCGATCCCATCGACGCCGCCATCCCACACACCAGCGTGCGAACCGGTGACGTGATCATCTTGACCTGGTCCCACACCGCGTATCCGGCATCGACCGAACCACCCGGCGAGTTGATGATGAAGGTGATCGGTTCCCCCGGCGCGGTGAGCTCCAGATAGAGGACCTTCCGAACGGCCTCGGCCGCGCTCGTCGAGGTGACGCCGGCCGAAAACATCAGCCGGCGCGAGCGCAGCAAGGTGTACTCGATCTCGTCGTCCAGTCGGGTGAAGAGCGGATTGGTCATGCCTGCCCCGGTAGTATCGCACCAAAATTCACGGCTCGCGATCCGACCGCGTTCGCCGGCCTCGTCGCGGGCGCGCGGGCCGACGCACGGATCGCGCCGCCGCGGCGGGGGCGTAGGTTGTGCAGGCATGGCGCTCGAGGCCTACAGGCGTCGCCGCGACTTCTCCCGGACGCCCGAGCCCGAGGGGCGCGTCGCACCGCGGCGCGGATGGAGCTTCGTGGTGCACCAGCACGCCGCGACCCACCTGCACTACGACTTTCGGCTGGAGCTCGACGGCGTGCTGCTGAGCTGGGCCGTCCCCAAGGGGCCCCATCTCGATCCCGCGGTCAAGCGACTGGCGGTGCGCACCGAGGATCATCCCGTCGAGTACGGATCCTTCGAGGGCGTGATCCCGCGGGGCGAGTACGGCGCGGGCACCGTGATGGTCTGGGATCACGGCGTCTGGGAACCACAAGGCGACCCCCGCCGCGATCTGCAGCGCGGTCACCTGCGCTTCGTGCTGCACGGGCACAAGCTCGGTGGCCGTTGGCACCTGGTCCGGTCGCAGCGCAAGGATTCCGACCAGGAGACCTGGTTGCTGTTGAAGGGCAAGGACGCCTGGGCGCGCCAGGGCGAGGCCGGAGAGATCACCGCGCAGCGTCAGGAGAGCTCGCTCAGCGCGCGCACGCTCGCCGAGATCGCCGCCGACCCCGATCGCGTGTGGTATTCGCAGGGCGAGGACGACCATCCCGCGCCGCCGCCAGTCGAGGCGCTCGACGGCGCCCGCCGACGGGCGATGCCCGCCCGGCTCCGCGTGCCGTCGTTCCGCCTCGAACGCACCCCGCCCGCGGGGTCCGACTGGCTTCACGAGCTCGACTACGGGGGCCCGCGCGTCGTGGCGTGGATCGCGGACGGCCGTGCGGCCGTGCTGCAGGCCGACGGCACTCCCATGGACACGCCGCTGCCGTCGACGACCCGCACCCTGCTCGCCTTGCCCGTACGGGAGGCCATCCTGCTCGGTCAGCTCACCGTCCTCGACCGGAGCGGACGACCCGACCCCGCCGCGCTCGCGCGGGTCCTCGAAACCGGCGACGACGGCCACAGCCGGTTGATCCTCTCCGATCTCCTGTATCTCGACGGTACCGACCTGCGCGCGGTCGCCCTCGTCGATCGCAAGACTGCGCTCCGGCGGTTGCTGGAGGTGGGACGGGCCGCCGAGGGACGCCTCCGCTACGCCGATCACGTGGAGGGCCACGGTCCGGAGGTCCACGCGCGCGCCTGCGAGCTGGGCGTCCCCGCGGTCGTGTCGCGCCCCGCCGAGGGCACGTTCGACGACGGCGGGTGGATTCGCGTAGCGTGCCGCGACGCACGTCCGACGTCCGATCCCGTGCATGCGCCGCCGCTGGAGCTCCCGACGCACGTGCGGCTCACCCATCCCGACAAGGTGATGGACCCCGCCTCGGGCGTGACCAAACGCGAGCTGGCCGCCTATTACCTCGAGGTCGGTGCGCTCGCGCTGCCACACCTCGAAAACCGTCTCTTGACCATGGTGCGGTGCCCCGACGGCGTCGGTGGCCAGTGCTTCTTCGCCCGCCATCCCCAGGTGGGGTTTCCCGCGGCGATCCGCCCCGTCGCCGTGCAGGAGAAGGGCGAGACCACCGAATACGTCACCATCGACGGCATGGAGGGGCTGCTGTCGTTGGTCCAGATGGGCGTGCTCGAGATCCACCCCTGGGGCTCGCGTGCCGATCGACCCGATCGCCCCGATCGCCTGGTCTTCGATCTCGACCCCGACGACGAGCTCCCCTGGGCGAAGGTTGCCGAGGGGGCCCGGATCGTTCGCACCCGGCTCGACGAGCTGGGGCTTCGCAGCTTCGTCAAGGTCACGGGCGGCAAGGGCCTCCACGTCGTGGTCCCGATCACCCGCCGAGTCGAATACGGCGAGGTCAAGCGCTTCTGCGCCGCCGTCGCGACCGACATCGCGCGTCGCCATCCCGAGCGTTTCGTCGCCGTCATGAGCAAGGCCAGACGGCGGGGCCTGATCTACCTCGACTACCTCCGCAACGCGTTCGCGGCGACCAGCGTGGCCCCTTACTCCACTCGCGCGCGTACGGATCTTCCGGTGGCGCTTCCCCTGGAGTGGGACGAGCTCGAGCAGGCCTCGGAGCGTCCGGTGTTTCCGCTCCGCCGCGCCCTCGAGAAGATCGCTTCGCGCCCGCGCGACCCGTGGTCCGAGATGGCGACCCACCGCCAATCGATCACCGCGGCGATGAAGCGCGCGGTCGGACCGTGATCCGATCTCGCGCCCCCCGACGGCTCACGCACGCCGGCCAGCGACCATCCGTCCAAGTCGCGTCCCCGCAGCGCTCGCACCGGCGTGGCGAGCTGGTGCAGGAACGTCCGCTGATCCGGATCGAGCGTGCGCAGATCGGCACGCCGGATCGGCACGAAGGGCCGGGTGCCCCGCCGGCGACCATAGGCGCCCGATCCCCCATGCCCGCACGGGTCGAGGTGGCGAGGCGATCGCCCTACCGAGGACTCGCGTCTTTCGGAGTCGACGGCGCGAGCTCGGGTGTCGGACGAGCCGTGTGGGGTGAGCAACGCAGCCAGCGTGGGCGGGCCGGGGTCATCGATTCGGAGGATCGTTCGACGTCCCACCGGGCTCGAGCCGGTACAGGACGAGCTCGATCTCCTCGAGGTCGCCCAGACCCTTGCTCAGGTTGCCGTCGTAGGGCCGGGACGGAAAGCGGATCGCGGCCACCTCCACGGCCCGGTGGTCGCCGAGCACTGCGGCGCAGGCCGGTGCGATCGGAAGCTCGCTGGGCTTCATTCCCCAACACGGCAGTCCCTGGTACCAGTACAGGCACTCGCGCGGGTTGCGAAGCGCGTCGAGGGCTTCTTCCGACAGCGGCGACGCTTCGGGTCCTTCCTCGATCGCGATCACGTGCCACTTGTTGCGCGGCGTCCGGCTCTCGACGTACGCGCCGATGCGGCCGAATCGCGCCCCGGCGTTTCGGCCCTCGTATTCGATGATGGTGCAACCCTCCGGGATCGCGTCGCGCAAGCCGTGAACGAAATTCCACTCCAGCATGTCGTTGTGCTCGGCCTCGCGGATGAACCGCAGATGAACGGCGGGGCTGACCGCCGCGTACACGGCGAACGCCGGGACGAAGCGGCGCCGCCAGACCGGGTTCGCGCGAGCCATCACGCCCTCGAATCCGCAGGCCACGAGCAGCACGAAGGGCACCACCAGGTGAAGGTGATAACGCGCTTGCATGTTCGGCTCCGAGGGGAACACGTAGGCGTGCGCCACCAGCAGCGCGGTCAGCCAGCCGAGGATGAAGGCGAAGAGTCGACGCCTGCGGCGTCGCCACAGCTCGACGGCGCCGAAGATCGCGAGCAGCGTCAGGCCCGGCGGTGTCATCTTCGGGTTGATCAAGGTGTTGAAGTCGAGGCTGAAGAGGACCTGGACCGCGGCGACGAGCGTGCTCGGGCTCAGCCCCTCCTGCACCTGCCGGCCGAACGACGAAAAGAGGTGGGGGATCCCCACGACGGCCGTCACGACGACGATCGAAACCACCATCAGCGCGATGCGGCGCCGCGGCGGCGGATCCTTGAGGCTCGAGATGCCCTCGTCGACGAACGCCGTGGCGAGCAACAGCGGGAAATAGACGATGTTGAGAGGCCGAACGACGTAGGTCAGCCCCACCAGCAGGGGCAACGGGATCTGCGTCGTCACCACGGCCCACCACCTCGGCTCTCGGGTGGCCGCGTGCACCAGCGCGAACGCGACCGACGACAGCGTGATCGAAGGGATGAACGCCACGTCGCTGTGGCAAAACCGCAGATGGATGGGGAGCACCGCCACCACCCCGGCGACGACCAGGGCCGCGCGAGGATCGACCAGGAGATAGCGGGCGTGGACGTAGACGGCCAACGGTGCCAGCAGGCCGAGGCAGCGCACCGTGTTCGTGATGACCGACGTGAGGAACACCGGATCGGGGTGCAGCGCCGCCAGTGCCGGGCCCTGGTAGACCAGCCCCGCCGGGTCCAGCACGCGCGTGTAGGGCCACGGCGCCATCGCGGTCTCCACCGGCAGTGTCAGACGCAAGACGGTGCCGAGCACGAAGATCCCGGCCAGACACGGCGTCGACCAGGCGGGGGCGGTCCGCAAGACCCTCACCAACAGTCCCGCCAGGATGGCCACGAACGCGGCGAAGAGCACCAGACCATCGGTCAACCAGGCCGTGCTCGGCTTGGGAAAGCGCGGCCCCGCGTCGACGTCCTCGTCGGTGGTGGTCGGGCTACCCTCCCAAAAGGTTCCGTCGTCGTTGCGCTCGATGGCCGCGATCACGGTGTCGACGGCTGCTTCGCTCCCCGGGGGTCGGGCCGCCACCGCCAGGGCGAAGCCGGCGGTTTCGCGCGCGTCGTCGGGACCGCTGTCGGGATGATCGAGGGTGACGCGGGCGAACGCACCTTCGGGCCCCGCGATCCAAAAGGAGATGGTGGCCTGATCGATCTTCACCGAGTGGAGCATCCAGCCCGGCGCGAGGTCCTCCCCGAGGGCGTGGGGCTCGACCAGCCGCAGGACGTCCGCTTCGCGACCCGGTGGAATCACCGGACGCGCCACCATGGCCAGCGCGGTCGCAACGACACCGAGCCACAGGACCGCCGCCAGGAGCAGGGCGTGCGCGCGTCTCGACCCGGCAGCGGTCACGATCATGCGCTTGGCCCTCGCGGGTCACCGTGGATCAATTGGCGACACGCTGGATCGAGAGCTGGTACTTGCTGCAGGTGTTGGGGTTCTGCACCCGAAACACGCGGATGTAGACCTGGTTGGGCCAGGTGACGTTGTCCTTGTACAAGGCCGGGACGGGCATGTTCGCGGGCGCCGCGTGGTTGTCGAAGAACCACCATTCGCGCGCCGGGGGGGAACCTGGGCCGAACTGCGTGGCGAGACCACCGCTCCACGGCAGCCCGTTGCAAGTTCGGAACACCTCGAAGCGATAGTCGTCGTTCTCGTTTTCGGCGAACGACACGCGGATGCTCCCGCTTTGGAGCCGTGCGCCCGGGTTGCCTGCGTCGGAGAACTCCACGCGGTACCAGTCCTCCGCACCGTTCCCGACTCCATTGTCGATGTGCGGGATCACGCCGACCGGGACGTTCTGGGCCTGTTGGCCCTCCTCGATCACCCCGAGGAACCCCGCAGGGCCACCCTCGCAGGCGGCGTTGCTCACGTCCCGCGAGGTGCCGGCGCACTCGCAGCCCCCCTCGACCAGACCATCGAGGTTGAAGTACTGGTCCTCGCACATCTGGATCCGGCAGCCGTCCTCGCCGGGTGCCGGGGAATTGCACACCCACACCGCGACGTTGGGGCTTCGACGCCCCGAGGGGGACACATCTGAGCGGCCGGCAGCGGATCGATCTCGCCCGCGCAGTTCTGCGCCAGGCCGTCGCAGATCTCCACCGAGTCGTCGGTGCCCACCTCCGGGTTGCCGTCGTTGCAGTCGGGGCCGGGTTTTTCGTCGTCGTAGACGTCGCACCCCGACCAGACCCCGTCGCTGTCGCCGTCCGAACAGTTCGCGCACCCGTTGTCGGTCCAGACGTTGCCGTCGCCGTCGTTGCAGTCGGGGCCGGGTTTTTCGTCGTCGTAGGCGTCGCAGCCCGACCAGACGTGGTCGCCGTCGCCGTCCGAACAGTTCGCGCACCCTTCGTCGGTCCAGACGTTGTCGTCGTTGTCGTTGCAGTCGGGGCCGAGGTCACAGTGCTCGCCGTATCCGTCGCCATCGGCGCCCATGCACGTCGGCGGCGGACCGTCGGTGTCGGATTCGGGGCCCGACGTCGCCGTCTCGCCGGGTGTCGAGGTCATGCCATCGGTACCGTCCGCGACCGTGCCGCTGTCGAGCCCGTCGGTCGCGACAGTGGCTGCGTGGTGCCGACGCTCCCCGACCCGACGTCGCCGAACGACGAGCTCTGAGCGGGTGCGTCACCGCTGCTGCAGGCGGCCAGGCTCACCCCGAGAGCAGCAGTGAGTGCTCGAGCGGTCGTTCGGCGGTGCATCGATGTCCTTTCGCCGTCTCCTTATACCAGACGGCGTCGCACCGTAGGATGCGGATCCGAGATGCGAATGCGGGCGATCGAGATCGGCGACACCGGGCCACCGAGGGTGAAAAGGCCACCGACGCGGCCCCCTCGAGAAGACGGCGGTCGGGGGCGAGGCGCGACGGATCCCCTCGGCCCGAGCGCGACAGCGGTCGGTCGGGCGCGCATCCGAACATGCGATGCGGTCCTGCGCATCGATGGAGCAGCCCCGCGGCGGGTCGGCGTCCAGCGTCGCACCCCGTCGCGACCAGGGCGAGGAGCACTCCGAGACGGGGAGCGGGCGATCCGTTGGCGTGCTTTCGAGACTCGTGTCGGCCGGGCGTGTGGCCGGGTGGACGACGGAGCCGGCCGGACCGATCACGCGGCGAGCGGTCGTCCGGCGCGTTTCGCGGCGCCGCGGACGGGGACGGAAGCCGGGGGGAAGGGCGGAGACCCCGTTCGAGACGAGCCACCGGCTCGCCAACAAGTAGCCTGCCGTGGCGATGCCACACACCCCAGACGATCGTGAGCCCGAATCGTCGCTGTTGGACCGTTTGCTCGCCCGACAGTCCGCCCTCGAACATCGCGTCGCGGCCCTCGAAGAGGAGGTGCGGGCGCTGCGAGCCGAGCTCGTGCGCAGCGAGCTCGAACGGTTCGAGCGCATCGAGGAGTAGTGCGCACGAAGTCGCGCGCGAGGTGGAGCATGCACGCGTGGAACACGTCATGACCGGCGAGCCGCTGCTGTTTGCCCTGCACTGGGATCGGGCGCTGGCCGACCGAATCGCGCGCGCCGGCAAATGGGAGGCCGGCGCGCCCGAGGAACGGGAGTTCGAGGACGGCGAGCACAAGACCCGACCGCGAAGGAGCGTGCGCGGCCGCGACGTCTACGTCCTTTGTTCGCTGCACGGCGATGACCGTCACAGCGTGAACGACAAGCTGTGCCGGCTGCTCTTCTTCCTCGGGGCGCTCGGGGACGCCGGGGCGCGAAGCACGACCGCCGTGCTGCCCTACCTGTGCTACGCGCGAAAGGATCGCCGCACCAAGCCGCGCGATCCCGTGACGACACGCTACGTCGCGCAGCTCTTGGAGGCCGTCGGCACCCGTCGAGTGCTGACGGTGGACGTCCACAACCCGGCCGCGTACGACAACGCGTTCCGCATCCCGGCCGCGCACCTCGAAGCGCGTTGGCTCCTGGCCCGAGCGGTGGCGCCTCGGATCGGGGACGACCCCCCGGTGGTGGTTTCGCCCGACGTGGGGGGCGCCAAGCGGGCCGATCGCTTTCGCCAGGCCCTCCAGCACGTGCTGGGGCGTTCCGCCGCCAGCGCGTTCGTCGAGAAGTACCGCAGCGAGGGGCGCCTCAGCGGGAGCGCCGTGATCGGCGAGGTGACGGGGCGCGTCGCCGTCGTGGTCGACGATCTCGTCAGCAGCGGGTCCACCCTCGCGCGTGCGGCCCAGGCCTGCATGGACCGCGGGGCCAAAGCGGTGCACGCCGTCGCCACCCACGGCCTGTTCGTGGGGGACGTCCGGGCCGTCCTGTCCTCGGGCGCGCTCGGCAGCGTCACCGTGACCGACACGGTGCCGATCCACCGCGTGCCGTCCGAGCTGCGGGGCACCCTGGTGCACGTCGTATCGGTGGCCCCTCTGCTCGCCGAGGCGATCGCCCGGCTCCACACGCACGGATCGATCGTCGAGATCGTCGAGCACCCCCTGCCGCCGACGTCTTGATCCGATCGACGACGCGCTCAGCCCGGACCCAGCGTCTCGAGGGCGAGGCCGAGGTACGCCCGAGCCTTGTCGAGCCAGACCGTCGGTCCTCGGGGGCCCGGTTCGGCGGTGTGCCAGACGGCTAGCTTGGCGCGTGCGCAGGCGTGCTGTCGTCGATAGAAGCGCAAGAGCGCGGGATCGGGGTCGTCGTGGGCGGCGTCGAGATAGCTCGACAAGATCTTGGCCCCGATCTGGGGTGCCCCCAGGCGGTCGCACTCCAGCACCAAGAACACGATGTCCGAGATCGCGTCGAGGGTACGCAGGTCGCCGTCGAACTCCAGGGCGTCGATGATGACCGGGGGCTGGACGAGGCAGACGTGCTCGGGGCGCAGATCTCCGTGGCCGTCGATCACCCGTCCCGCTCGAACGCGCGCCTTCACCAGCGCGTCGCGGGTGCCCAGGAACTCCGACTGGGCCGCTTCGATCGCCGCCAAGGTCGACTCGGGAATCCCGTCGACGCGCCCGCGGAGCGCCGCGAGGTCGTCGACCGTCAGCCGCGTCAGCCTCGCGACGTGGGCGTCCGGATCGCGCTCGGCTGGCGGCTGCGCGCGATGAAACGCGGCCAACGTCCGAGCCACCGCGCGCAGCTCGGCGTCGCGGACATGTCCGCGCCCGATCGCGGCGTCGAGCATCCGTCGGCGCGGCAATCGAACCATGTCCACCAGCCAATCCACCGGCTCTCCGACGGGGTCGAAGGTCAGGCCCCCTGCCGGAGCCCACCGCAGCGCCACGACGCCGCGGTAGACCTCGGCGGCCAACCGACGGTTGGTGACGACCTCCTGCTCGCACGCCACGCGCCGCCCCTCCACGGTGGAGTAGTCCACCCCGTGGTACCGGATCGGTCGCTTGAGCTTGTACGCGCCGAAGTCGGTCAAGAAGACGCACGCCAGGTGCGTCTCGACGAGCTCGACGGTGCGCGTCGGCGCCGGCCAGGACTCCGGTCGCCGCAAGAACGCGACCTTCTGCTCGAAACTCGCCCGTTGTGCCGCCATCCGACGGCGCCGGCCTACCACCTGGGGCGTTCGGCTCAACCGCGGCCGTCGGACGCGACACCGCGCGGTGTCGGGCACGCCTGCTCGTACGGAGTAGGCAGGTTGCGTCGGCGACCGACCGCACGTCTCGCGGTGCGCCGCGGCGACGGGCGCGGACGGATCCGGCGAGGGGCGATCATGGCTTCGCGAACCGAGATCCCTTCGTTGACCCCCCACGACGCCGTCATCGCCGTCGACGTCCAGCGCGACTTCTGCCCGGGCGGGGCGCTCCCGGTCGAGCGAGGGGACGCGGTGGTTCCGGTGCTCAACGCATGGATCGAAGCGGCCGTCGACGCGGGTGCGACCGTGGTCGCGTCCCGAGACTGGCATCCCCCCGATCACGTGAGCTTCGTCGACCGCGGAGGACCGTGGCCGCCGCACTGCGTGCAGGACACCCCGGGGGCCGCGCTGCACGACGATCTGCGTCTGCCTCCCGACGCGATCCTCGTCTCCAAGGGCACCCATCGGGATTTCGATCAGTACTCGACCTTCGATCGCACCGGGCTGGGTTCGGAGCTTCGCGATCGAGCGATCCGCCGGGTGTGGATCGGCGGGTTGGCCCAGGACGTCTGTGTCGCGGCCACGGCACGACACGCCCTGGCCGAGGGATTCGAGACGCGGGTGATCGTCCCCGCGACGCGGCCGATCGACGCGGTCGAGGGCCAGCGCGCACTCGATTCGCTGCGCGCCGCAGGTGCCGAGCTCGTCGGAGAGGAGCCCCGTGAATAACGATTCCGCCCCATCTGCACGCACGCCTGCCGGGCTGCCCCTTTTTGCCGATCTCTACGAGATCACCATGGCGCAGGCCTACTTCGCGGCGGGCATGCACGACACGGCGGTGTTCGAGCTGTCCTATCGGACCCTTCCGCGCAATCGGGGGTACGTGGTGGTGGCCGGCCTCGGCGGCGTCCTCGGCGAGCTCGAGGCACTGCGCTTCGACGCGGATGCGCTCGAGTACTTGCGATCGCTGGGCTCGTTCGACGAGGCGTTCCTGCAGTGGCTTTCGCGGCTCCGGTTCACCGGCGACGTGGCCGCGGTGCCCGAGGGCACCGTGGTGTTTCCCAACGAGCCCATCTTGCAGGTCGTCGCGCCGATCGCCGAGGGCCAGATCATCGAGACCTTCGTCATCAACCAGATGCACTTCCAGAGCGTCATCGCCTCCAAGGCTGCTCGGGTCGTCGATGCAGCCGCAGGCCGGGCGGTCATCGACTTCGGGTCGCGTCGCGCCCACGGCATCGACGCCGGCATCCAGGCCGCGCGGGCCAGCCACCTGGTGGGCGCGGTGGGCACCTCGAACCTGGCCGCGGGGCGCCGCTACGGCATCCCGGTCTTCGGGACCATGGCCCACAGCTACGTGCAGGCGTTCGACGACGAGGAACAGGCGTTCGCGACCTTCGCTCGCCTCTATCCCAAGACCACGTTGCTCGTCGACACCTACGACACCCTGGAGGCCATCGATCGCATCATCGCGCTCGCGCAGCGGGGGGGCGAGACCCTCCGCATCGGCGCGGTGCGCCTGGACTCGGGCGACCTCGTCGCGCTGTCTCGGGAGGCACGGCGCCGGCTCGATGCGGCGGGCCTTTCGGACGTCGAGCTGTTCGCCTCTTCGGGCCTCGACGAGCACACGATCGCGCACATCGTCGGTGCGGACGCGCCGATCGACGGATTCGGGGTCGGCACCAAGCTGACGGTCTCGACCGACGCACCGGAGCTCGACATGGCCTACAAGCTGGTCGAGTACGCCGGCCGTCGACGGACCAAGCTCTCCGAGGGCAAGGTGATCCTTCCGGGCCGAAAGCAGGTGTTTCGCGTGATCGAGGACGGCTGCCTGCATCACGACGTGATCGCGCGCTTCGACGAGCGGCGCGCCGGTCGGCCGTTGCTCGAACCCGTCATGCGGCGGGGCCGGGTCGTCGAGGGCCTGCGCCTGTCGCCATCCGACGCGCTCGCCCCCGCGCGCGCACACTGGAAGGACGAACTCCGGTGCCTCCCACCCGAGCTCCGGCGCCTGCACGGCCCGTATCCGGAGCCCCGTGTCGTGGTGAGCGACGCGGTCGCGCAGGCGCTGCAGGATCTGCGAAGCGACTTGCGCCCACCCTCGCGCGGTCCATAGCAGGTCGTCGTCGAGGTCTCGGCGGCGTCGAAAGCCGACGTCGTTCTCACCCCACGCGACGTCTTTCGAGCCCCGGCTAGCCCGTCGCACGGTCTTCGGGATGCGGCTCGGTCCGCGCCTCCTCCAGCGCGGCCGCGACCTCCTGGTCGCTCACCTGTCGGAAGTCCTGGTACCACAGGCCCACGCCGAAGAACGGCTCGGGGGTCTCGAGGCACACGACGTCATCGGCCACCGACTGAAGCCGGTGCAGCGCGCTCTCGGACGCGGTCGGCAGCGCCACCACGATCGCCTTGGGCCGGAGCCGACGCAGCGCCTCGACGGCCGCCAGCATGCTCGCCCCCGTCGCGGCGCCGTCGTCCACGAGGATCGCCACCTTCCCCTCCACCTGCAGAGGTGGGCGCGAGCCTCGATAGATCCGCTCCCGCCGTTCGAGCTCCCTCTGCTCGCGCGAGGCGACCGTTTCGACCACGTCCTCGGAGATCTTCATCGTCCCCAGGATGTCTTCGTTCATCACCCGAACGCCGCCCGACGCGATGGCGCCCATCGCCAGCTCCTCGTGCCCCGGAAAGCCGAGCTTGCGGACCACGAACACGTCCAGCCCGCTGCCCAGGGCGCGTGCGACCTCGGCCGCGACGGTCACCCCGCCTCGGGGCACGGCCAGGGCGACCGTTTCGTCGCCTCCGTAGCCGCGCAAGGCCTCCGCCAACCGGCGTCCGGCGTCCTTGCGGTCGACAAAAGGCATGGCGAGCCCTTCACCCCCAGGCTACTCGCTGGGTGGTCTCGCGCGAGGCCGTCGGGGGCTCGGAGGCTCAACGCTCTGGACGCCGACCGGGGCTCCATTCGTCGAGGCGATCGACGCGCGTTTCCAAGAATCGCGCCAGGCGGTGAAAGTCGCTGCCGGGCTCGATGAACCGTACCTCGGTCTTGAGGGTGTCGGGGTTCACCAGCTCGGCGAACGGCACGTACACCAGATCGAGCTGCCCCGCGACGCTGACCATGTACCCGTCGAGCCCCTCCTCGACCAACGCTCGGAAGGCCCCGATCCCCAACTGGCTGCCCAACATCACGTCGAAGGCGTGCGGTGGAGCGCAGCGAGACTCGTAACCCAGTTGAACGCTCCCCACCTTCTTCTTTCGGCCGGTTCGCTCCTCGTAGCGTCGAGCCACGCGCTCGGCGAAGATCTTCCCGATGTCGAGCTTGCCCAGCGGAATGTGGCCATGGGGGTCGCGGGGCAAGGCGTCGATGTACTGTCGCGGCAGCATCTCCGCGATGCCCTCGGCGAGCACCACCGTGCCGTAGTGCTTGCCCCTGCGCTCCCGCGTGAGCATCAGATCGACGATGTGGTCGGTCAGCCCGTCGAGGGACACGCAAATCCGTCCGTCCTCCTCGACGGCGAGCGGGCCACGGATGTCCTCCACCGCGACCACCAGGTGCGCCTCACCGGCGATGGCGACCCCGTACGAGAGCCAGCCCGCCTTGCGCCCCATGGTCTCGACGATGAAGTAGCTGCTGGTGGCCAAAGCGTCCGCGCGCAGGTTCTGGAGCTCCTTGGCCATCACGTCGACGGCGGTGAAGAACCCGAACGTGAAGTCGATCCCTCGGTAGTCGTTGTCGATGGTCTTGGGCAGGTGAATGATCTTCACGCGCGGCGCCTCCGGGGGCAGGCGACGTTGATACTCGTACAGCAGGTTGGCCGTCTTGAGCGTATCGTCCCCCCCGATCGAGATCAGGGCGTCGAGCTCCAGGTCGACCAGCGCATGGTAGACGTTCCGGAGCTTGGCGGTCTTTTCGTCGTCCTGCAGATCCCGCGGCGTTTCGATCGCCTGTCCGGGGTTGGCCCGCGCCGTTCCGATGATGATCCCGCGGTTGTTCCGGATCCCGCGGAGGTCCCGCTCCTCGAACACGCGGTAGTGCTCGTCCGGCAGGAGGCGGTGGGTGAGCGGGTGGTACTCCTGCAGGTGCGAGTACCCGTGGAAGAACCCCACGACCTCGCGACGGTCCTCGACGAGCGAGGTCGCGGCCGCCGAGATCACGGCGTTCGCCCCGGGCGCGGGGCCCCCCGCGAACACGATCCCGACCCTGCGAATGTCTTCGCCCTTCCGATTGCTCATGGCCTCACCTGTCCTCGAGCGCGCTGAGCCTAGTAGCACAACCCCCGCGCTTCGCCTCCGCCCCCGCGCACGGGTCCTTCGCTGCGGGCGGCGACTCCGGCCGCGAGGCCACCTCCGGCCCTCGCCCCGTCGCGGGCTGCGAGGCGGTCGCCTCGCCCGGGTCCGAGCGTTGGTCCGAGTTTGCGCCGCCTCGCCGCCGCGCGCCGGCGGTCGCCGACTTGCGCGGGGTCGCACTGCGGCTTCGATCTCGCGGTCGCAGCGGCCCAGCCTCGTTCCGCGCACACGGGGAGGGTAGGCTCGGGGCCCGCATGGACGGACCGAAGCCTCGATACTCGCGTGCGTTTTGGGTGGCGAACGTCGTCGAGCTGCTGGAGCGCGCCGCCTGGTACGGGGTCTTCGTCGCCATCACCCTGTACCTGAGCCGCATCCTGGGCTACTCGGACATCGAGGCCGCCGTGGTCTCCGGCGTGTTCTCGGCGGGCCTGTATCTGCTACCCACCTTCAGCGGTGCCTATGCCGACCGCATCGGCTTTCGCAAGGCGCTGCTCCTGGCGTTCGCCCTGCTCACCGTCGGCTACGGCAGCATGTGGGTCCTGCCCACCCTGCTGGAGGCCGCGGGCCTGGTCACCTACGGCCGGGAGGTGCAGTTCACGGGGCTGGAGAAGACGGGCTACAAGTGGCTGTTCATCCCCGTGATGCTGGTCGTGATGGTCGGCGGCTCGTTCATCAAGTCGGTGATCACCGGGACCATCGCGCGCGAGACCACCGAGGCCACCCGCGCCCGCGGCTACTCCATCTTCTACGCCATGGTCAACGTCGGCGCGTTCAGCGGCAAGACCATCGTCAAGCCGTTGCGGGAGCAACTGGGCAACGAGGGCCTCATCGTCCTCAACCTCTTCGCGGCCGCCATGACCGGCATCGCCTTCGTGCTGGTGCTCGTCGTCTTCCGCAGCGGCCAGCGTCCGGAGACCGTGCGTTCGCTGGCCGAGATCTGGCGGAGCTTCCTCGCCGTGCTGTCCCGTGGGCGGCTGGTCGTGCTGATCGTGATCATCACGGGTTTTTGGATGGTGCAGCACCAGCTCTACGCCAGCATGCCCAAGTACGTGCTGCGCATGGCCGGGGAGGGCTCGTCGCCGTCGTGGTACGCCAACGTCAACCCCGCCGTCGTCGTGCTCACCGTCGGCACCGTCACGGCCCTCATGCGGCGCCGCTCGGCCCTGTTTTCGATGACGATCGGCATGTTCATCATGCCGGTCTCCGCCTTCTGCATGGCGGCCGGCAACCTCCTGCAAGGCGGCGAGATCGTCGGCATGCATCCGGTGGCCTTCATGATGATCGTGGGGATCGCCTTCCAGGGGCTGGCCGAGAGCTTCATTTCTCCCCGCTTTTTGGAGTACTTCTCGCTGCAGGCCCCCAAGGGCCAAGAAGGCCTCTACCTGGGCTTTTCCCACCTGCACTCCTTCTTGTCGTCGCTGCTCGGCTTCGTCACCTCCGGCTTTCTGCTCGAACGCTACTGCCCCGAGCCGACCACCCTGTCCGAGGCCGAGCAGGCCCAGCGGTTGGCGGCCCTCGCCGGCCAGGGTCCCATGCCCGAAGCCTACGCCCATGCCCACTACTTGTGGCTGGTCTTCGTGGTCGTCGCCCTCGCCTCCGCCGTCTCTCTGGTCGTCTACGGTCGCCTCACCAAGCCACCCTCGGACGGCTGACGGACGGCGGCGGTGACGTCGACCCCCGGGGACGGGCTGGCACACGTCGCCGCCTTCGATCCGGGCGTTGGTTCGATCTCCGACGTCGCGACCACCACGATGTCCGGCACGTCGCACAGGTCGATGCGGCCGTCTCCGTCGTCGTCGGTGAGGTTGGCGACCAGCGGCGTGACGATGCCGTAGACGTCCACCTCCGGCGTCCACGTCCACTGCACTGCCGGCGTGAAGCTGTCGGGGGGCGCCTTCGCCTCGCAATCGCCGATCCCGTCCATGTCGTCGACCACGGTGCACGACGGCCCCACCGAGCCTCCCGAGTCCGCACTCCCGACGTCGAAGATCGGGTCGTCGTCGCGGCCGTCGTCGTTGCCGTTCGTGGTCGGGCCGTTGCCCGACGGCCCGCTCTCGGTCCCGCCGGTCTCCCCCACCGACGTCGAGGCCGACGACAGCTCGCCGCGATCGATCGTGCCGCAGGCGCAAAGCGCACCCAGCACGACCCCCAGGCCCGAGGCACTCTTGCGGTCCATCGCCGATGTGTGGCCGCCCGCCCATGCATCCGTCACGGGTGCCGAATCGGCCAGGGGTGGCCACGCTCGCACCTCTCGATCCGTCTTCGCGGCCGAATCGCGGGTCGTCGATCACCGTCCGGCCGCAAGGCACGACGCGGTCCCGAAGCATTCCGCGAACCTGCGGCGTGCTCGAGCGCTGCTAGGGTTCGGGCGAGCTGTCCTGCTGCCCGTCGGCCGCGAACGCGCTCGGGAGACGGATCATGTTCATCGACGAACAGCACATGCGCCTGGTGCACATCAGCCTTCGCTACGAGCACCTCGACGAGCTCGACGGATTGCTCACCAAGCATCGGGTCGACATCGTGCGCCATCCCCGGCGGGAGGGCCCCGGGGCGGGGGCCGCGAACACGGCTCCCGGTCCCCCCGAGCGCCTGGCCGTGGTCGAGGCGCTCGTGCACTGGTCGCTCATCGAACCCCTCTTGTTCGCGCTGCGACGATTTCGCGCCGAGAAGGGCACTTTGCGCGCGGCGATCCTCCCCATCGAAGCGGCGATCTGACGCTGCGGTCGCGCCGAAACTGTCCGGCCGCGACCGGCCCGAGGTCCGACGAGCGTCCGTCGCTGGTATGCTGGCCGGCCTCGATGCCTGCTCGCTTCAAGTCCCTGGTCGACATGCAAGAGCGATCGTGCCGGGAACACGCCGATCGCAACGCCCTCGGCGCCAAGGTGCATGGCGCCTATCGCTGGATCACGTATGCCGAGCTGGCGCTCTTGGTGGATCGGTTCCGCGCCGGCCTCGCGCAGCTCGGGGTGGGCCGCGGGGACAAGGTCGCGGTGATCTCCAACAACCGACCCGAGTGGGCGGTGGCCGCGTACGCCACCTACGGCCTGGGGGCGCACTTCGTGCCCATGTACGAGGCGCAGCACCCCGACGAGTGGCGCTTCATCCTGGCCGATTGCGGCGCGAAGGTCCTGCTCACCTCCACGCCGGAGATCCATCGCCGTGCCCAGCGACTGGTGGACGAGATCCCGACCCTCCAGCGGGTGATCTGCTTCGAGGGCGAGTGCGAGGCCGAAGACACCTACCACCACCTGCTCGCGCTCGGTGAAAAGGAGCCCGTCCCCTCCATCGCCCCCGACCTCGACGAGACGGCGGGCCTCATCTACACGTCCGGAACCACCGGCAACCCCAAAGGTGTGGAGCTCACCCACGGCAACGTGATCTCCAACATCAACGCGGTGCACGAATGTTTCCCGATGAGCCCCGACGACGTGAGCTGCAGCTTCCTGCCCTGGGCGCACTCGTTCGGTCAGACCTGCGAGCTGCACACCCTCTTGAGCATGGGCGCGGCGATCGGCATCGCGGAGAGCGTCAACACGCTCATGGACGACTTTTTGGAGGTCAGGCCCACGCTCCTGTTCGCCGTCCCGCGTATTTTCAACAGGATCTACGACGGCCTCCACAAGAGAATGGCCGACGAAAGCCCGCTGAGGCGCGGCATGTTCGAGCGCGGACTCGCGGTGGGGCGCCGTCGACGAGAGCTCGCCGAGCGCGGTCGGCACAGCCTGTGGCTGGAGATCAAGTATCGGATCTTCGACCGTCTGGTCTTCTCCAAGGTCAAGGCCCGCTTCGGCGGTCGGCTGCGCTACGTCTTCTCCGGCGGTGCGGCGCTGTCGAAGGAGGTCGGCGAATTCATCGACGACGTCGGCATCCTGGTCTTCGAGGGTTACGGGCTCACCGAGACCGCGCCCATCGTGACCGCCAACCGGCCCGACGCGCGCCGCATGGGCACCGTCGGCAAGCCGCTGCCGGGGGTCGAGGTCTACATCTGCGACGAGGATGGCCGGGTCCTTCCCGCGGACACCGACGGCGAGGTGGTCGTCGTCGGCCCCAACGTGATGAAGGGGTACTTCGGCCTCCCGGAGGCCACCGACGAGGTGATGTTCGACCTCGACGGCAAGCGAGCGTTCCGCACCGGCGACATGGGGCGGCTCGACCCCGACGGCTTTTTGCGCATCACGGGGCGCTTCAAGGAGCAGTACAAGCTGGAGAACGGCAAGTACGTCGTCCCCACCCCCCTCGAAGAGCAGCTCCAGTTGAGCGGATTCATCAGCCGCGTGTTCATCTACGGGGACAACCGGCCGCACAACGTGTGCCTGGTGCTCCCGGACTTCGAGGCCGTCGCCAAGTGGGCGGGGCAGGTGGGGATCGACGCCAAGGGCGGTCCCGAGGCCCTCATCGAGAATCCCCGCGTCCACGCCAAGATCGGCGAGGAGCTCGCGCGGTTCGGGGCCGGCTTCAAGTCGTTCGAAAAACCCCGAACCTGGCGCTTGATTCGCGAGGATTTCACGCCCGAGAACGGCTTGTTGACGCCCAAGCTGAGCGTGAAACGCAGGCAGGTCGTCGAACGATATCGCGACGTGCTCGAGGCGCTGTACGCCGAGTGACGGCTCGCGGATCGCACCCGCGGGGGCAGCGAGCATCGGCGACGAGGCGCACACGTGTGGTCTTTAGGGCACCGGTCGTACGCCAAGGCCCTCGACCGCACAGCGACGCTCCCACGGATGCCATGTGTACGCTGGTAGCCAACGTCACCACGCATCCGAATCGGTGGCCCGGTTTCGTGAGGCCGAGGCCCGCCGTTTCATGGTAGAAAGCCTCGTCGATGGCGTGCGTGGTGGGAGCGCCATCGCCATCTCGCGTGTTCTTCTCGTCGGCCGCCTCGCACCCGGGGATGCCGCTTCTTCGACCTCGGCCTCGCGCGCATGGGCATCTTCTCCAAGATCTTCCCCGATGGTGGACGGGATGCGTCGCCCGACGACGCCGCGGAGCCGAAGGGGTCGACTCCCAAGCCTGCGCCGCGGTCGTCTCGTCCGCGTCGGCGGACCCAACCGATGGACGCGCCACCGCTGGGCGCCGATCCCGAGCCGGTCGCTCCCGTCGCTCGCCCCTCGGCGCCTCGTCGCAGCGAGCCACCTGCGGCACCGGCCGAACTTCCGCGAACCGGCTCCGCACCGAGCCCCGTCGGTCGTTCGTCCTCGGCACCGATCCCCGTGGCGCGCGAGGCCTCGGCACCGATCCCGACCGGGCGCGACGGCAGCGGCCCCGCCCCCGTGAGCCCGGACGGCTCGCGCCCGACCGCGGTGGGTCGCGATCCGGCGGCTCCCGACCCGGTCGGCCGCGGCACGTCCCGACCGATCGTCGCCGCGCGGGAGGCCGGGGTGCCCATCGCGGTGAGCCCCGAGTCGTCCAGCTCGATTACCGTGCAGATCCGCACCAGGCCCGAGGCCGCGACCGAACCCTCGCGCGAGGTGCCCCGGACGACGCGTACGCCCACCGGCCGTGTCAGACGCTCGCGCCCCCCGGCGACGAACGGCCCCTCCGGCGAGGCACGCGGGATGCCGAGCACTCGGGCCGACGCGGCGGCGGCCGACGGGGCGCTGGCCGACGACATCGACGCGGCTTTCGACCAGGCGCAGGACCAGGACGCCGACCAGACGCGCGAAGGCGAGGTTCCCAACGACGCGGCGATGGAGGGCGAGCTCCACCGACTGTTCGGAGAGATCGCGGCGCACCACACCCAGCAGCTCCGTGATTTCGCCGTCGAGCTGCAGCACGGCGAGCCGGGTCGAAAGTGGGCGGAGATCTGTGCGCCGTCGGTCGCCATGCTCTGCAACGGCGCCGACGCGGTGGGGGACCGGGCGCTGGCGGTGGACCTGCGCGCGTTCGAGCAGGCGCTGGAGCGGGCGATGCGAGGCGAGCCACGCATCGGCGGTGCTCTGCGGGACGAGCTGCTCGAGCGCTATCGCAAGCTCCAGCGGGTCTTGCCGGAGGCCTTCGATCTGAGCGCATATCGAGATCGCCGCGATCCCGTCATCGTGCACGCGCTGCTCGCCCAGGTTCCGGGCGTCCACAGCCTGGCGCAGCAAAAGCTCTACGCCGCCGGCCTCACCGGTTTGCAGGAGCTGTACGAGGCGACCGCGGAGGAGCTCGGCGCCGTCACGGGCATCAGCCTTTCGGTCTGTCAGGCGATCGTCGCTCGCGTGGCTCGCTACCGCGAGGAGCGCGCCATGCATCCGCCCGAGGAAGGCCACCCGCGGCAACGCGCTCGGCTTCGGGCGGTGATCGACACCCTCGAGAAGTTGCAGGCGGATTTCCTCGCCGCCGACGAGAACGAGGACAAGCGACGCAAGCGCACGATCCGGCGCGAGCGCGACGTGCTGGTGGCGGAGATCGATCTCCTGCTGGCGGAGATCGGGCAAGCCGCGCTGGCCAGCGAGATGGAGCGCTATGCCATCCAGCGCAAGATCGAGTGCGTGCGGGCGTTCCTCGATCGATCGGCCACCCCTTCCGCGAACCGAGTCCAGGGAGAGACGAGACCTCGAGGGTGATATGGCACAACCGAGCAAGGCTGAACTGGAACGAGGGCTGAAGACCGGTCGTCCCTTCGAACGATCCGACCTGCGCAACGCCGAGCTCGCGGGCGCCACGTTGGCGGGGATCAAGCTGGCCTGGTCCGACCTGGACGGAGCCAACCTGGAAGGGACCGACCTGTCGGGCGCGGACCTTTCGGGGGCCAGCTTGCGGGAGGCGTTCCTGGCCGGGGCCAAGCTCGCCGAAGCCAATTTGCGCAAGGCCGATCTGGACGGAGCGAATCTGACCGGCGCCGACCTGTCGGGCGTCGACCTGACGCGGGCCAATCTCTCGGGCGCCAAGCTCGAAGGAGCCAACCTCCAGGGCGCGCGGCTCCGCTACGCGCAGCTCGACACCGCCGTGCTCGGGCAGGCCGACCTCACCGGTGCCAACCTCAGCAACGCCGACCTCGAAGAGTGCGATCTGAGCGGCGCCAAAGCTCGAAACGCCAACTTCACCCGTGCGGTGCTGTGCAAGGCCAGGTTGCACGAGGCGGTGCTGGAGCAGGCCACGTTCGAGCGGTGCGTCGCGGTGGGGGCCGACTTCACCCGCGTGGCGGGCAAGCAGATCGATCTGCGCGAGGCCGACCTCACTGGTGCCGTCCTCGAGGGGGCCGTGCTCGAAGAGGGCGACGTTCGCCGCGCGATCATGGTCGACGCCGCTCTCGACGGCGTGGTGCTGACCGGGGCCAAGATCCACGGGCTGGAGACGGAAGGGCGCCTGCCCGACACGGCCGTGATCGAGTGGGCCGACGCCAGCCCGGCGGGCGACGGATCGCGGCTGCTCGACGTGCGCCAGGTTCGCGCGATGCTGAGGACGGACGCCGGTGCCACCCGGCAGCGTCGATTCTTCGGCGTCGGCGACGTGCTGCGGCAGGCCCAGCTCGATTTCGGCGAGGGGGCCATCGTCCACATCGAGAGTCAGCTCGAGGGGTGCGCGATCAACCTCTCGCCCGACGCGGAGCTCGTGCTCGGCGAGCGAGGGGTCATGCACGACTGCACGATCACGGGCGGTCGCCTCACCATCCACGGGCGGTTCTTCGAGGGCGAGACTCCCGGCCTCGTCACGCCGACGCGCCTGGTGGTGAGCGCTCGCGGCGTGGTGTCATCGCGGATCCAGCAACCCGAGACACCCACGGAGTTCGCCTTCGAAAAGGGCTGCCGTTTGCGCCTGCGGATCGACCGGCCCCAGCAAGCGATCGACAAGCGCGCATGAGAGCGAGGACGTCGACATGGAAGACAGCGACAGGCAGACACTGGTGGAAGAGGGCACCACGTTTCGCGGGGTGCTGGAGTCCAAGTACAAGGTGGTGGTGCGCGGTTCGGTCGAAGGCGAGCTGCAGGCGCCCCACGTGGACGTCGCGGACTCGGGCGTGCTCACCGGCAACGTCCGGGCCAGGCGCGTCAGCTCGCAGGGGGTCCTGGGCGGCACGGTCGAGGCCGAAGAGGTGAATCTCGCCGGCGAGGTCCGCAACGACACGGTGGTCAAAGCCAAGTTGCTCGAGGTCAAGCCTGCGCAGGAGATGGGCAAGCTCGAGGTCACCTTCGGCGATTGCGTCATCGAGGTGGGTGAGATGCCTGCTCGCACCGTCATCGGAGAGCCGCTCCCCCTCGAAGACGAACGCCCTCACGCGGCCGTCGCAGCGGCCCAGGTGCCGTCGCCCGACGGCACCGCCCCACCGGTGGCCGCCGACGCGGCGGCGCAGACGGAGGTCACCGACGCCGGCGTCAACGAGCCCGACGCGGCGGAGGCTGCCACGGTTTCTGACGCCGCCCCCGCCGAAGAGGCCCGGCGCAACGGCAAGACCAAGGCCGCGTCGGCCGACGGTGGCACCGAAGACAAGGGCGCTCGACCCAAGAAGGGTAGGGAGGGCAAGGCGGCGGAGCAGCCCAAGGCCGCGGAGGCCGAGGCCGGCGGCAAGGCGCCCGCTCCTGCGCAGGTGTGAGCGCTACTGGACCGGGAGGTCCACGATGGACAGCGCCCGCTGCGGGCAGTAGCGGCACGCCGCCTCCACCTTCTTGCGCAGCGCGGGATCGGGGGTCTCGACGCGGACGTGCACCCGATTGTTCCGCAGCTCGAACACCTCCGGGGCTTCGCCCTCGCACACCCCGTGCCCCTGGCACAAGTCGTGGTCCACGACCACGCGGAAGGGACGGGCCCCGACGGCCTTGTCACGTGGGGCCTCCTGTTCGGTCTTCTGGGCCTTTTGTTCGGTCTCCTCGATCGGCCTGGGGCGAGCCGTGGCCTTGCGATCGATCCGGCGGTACCGCACGCGGATGGGCATCTTGGGTCCGATCACCAGACCCTGGAAGTCCGTCTCGATCTTGTCGCCGTACAGCTCGAACTCGAAGTTGAGCAAGAGGTGGGCGAGGATGGACTTGATCTGCAGCAGGGCGAAGGCGTTGCCCATGCACTTGTGCCGCCCCCCGCCGAACGCGATGTAGGCGAACGGCTGGCGGTCCTCGAACCGCGGCGGCCCGTAGCGGTGGGGACAGAAGCGGGCGGGTTCCTGGAACACGGGCTCGATCTGGTGCGCCACCAGAGGCGACAACGCCACCCACGTCCCCTTGGGGATCCGGTAGCCGAGCACCGTGGTGTCCTGCATCGCCACGCGCACCAGGATAAACAGCGGCGGGTGCAAGCGCAGGGCCTCTTTGACCACCCACTCGGTCTTCTCCAGCTCGCGCAACGAGTCGAAGTCGATGGGCCGGCCGTCGCCGTACACCTTGTCGAGCTCGGTCAACACCGCCTTCATCCAGTCGGGGTGCTGCAACAGCTCGAGCAACGACCACGAAGCCGTCACCGAGCTTGTGTGGTGCCCGGCGAACATGGCCGCCACCAGCATCCCGGTGATCTCGTGATCGGTGAGCTTGGAGCCGTCCTTGTAGGTGGCGTCCATCAGCGTCTGCATGAAGTCTTCGTAGACTTTGCCGCTCTTTCGCCGCCGATTGACGATCTCGGACACCATCTCGCCCAGCCGCGCGCGCGCCTTGTCGCGCTTGCGGAAGGTCGGGAGCGGAAGCTGCGCATTGAAGTACGCCAGAGGCACGATGCTTCGCTCCAGCGCGTGGTAGATGCGCGCGAACTCCTCGTTCATCTCGTTGCGGAACTCGTGCCCGAGCAGACAGTGGCTCGACGTGAAGCTGGTGAGCGTCTGCATGTACTGGTAGATGTCGATGACGCCGCTTTCGCCCCACGCTTCGGTGGACTGCTCGACCTCCTTGGAGATGACCTCGCCGTACGTCCGCATGCGCTTGTTCTGCAGCGCGGGGAGCAGCATCGAGAGCTGCTCGTTCATGCGGTCGTCGTCGCAGTCGTACGCCACGCCTTTGCCGAAGATCGGCACCATCAGCTTGTAGGCCGCCTTGGGGCTGAGCACCTCGTCGGGCGCGCGGAATACTTCCTCCTGGCCCGCGGGACCGGTGACCAGCACGATGTCCTTGCCGAACACCTTGATCTTGGCCACGTCTCCACACTCGCGGCGCGCCTGCTGCAGCAGTCCGGTCAGATCGCGAAGGAAACCCATCGCGTGTCCCACCAGCGGCAACCCGCCTGCCAGGTGTGGTGGTTCCTTGGCCTCTGCGAAGGAGGGCTTGGCTTCGCTCACCCGGCTCGTCGCTCGTGCAGTCGACATGCCGCGGATGGTACTGCACGCACCAACCCCCGGCGCACCCGCAAGAACTGCGGTTGTCGCCCACGTCACACGTCGTTTTCGGTCGTCGGCCGCCGGGGCTTCTCGCCGCGTCGACGCCCCCCTTGCCGTTCGGAACAGGCCGCACGACCGTCTCCGCTGCGTCGTGACGCACTGGGCGGGTATTGCGCGTCGACCCCCGTATTCATCGCCGCGCAATCCGAGCGCATCGAACGGCCCGACGAACGCCGTGACGAAGGTCGCGACCTTACGTCACGGCCGGAGGCGGCGTCGAGACGAGACGTCACGCATCGACCCCGGCGGTGGCGTCGACCCCTCGAACGAGCGCGGTTTTTCACGGCCCGCCCGTTGCAGCACAATCGAAGCGCGTATGTCGGGTCCCACGCAGCGGCCGCGTCGGGCCAGGACGAGGGGGCGCGCGCTCGCCTGCCTTCTCGCGGTGGCGTGCGTCCCCCGGGAAGGCGACGACGACCGAGCCCCGGACCGTGACGGCGAGGCGGGTGCCTCCCAGGGCGAGTCCCCGTCGGCGGATGGGGAGGTGGTTGCGGACGAGGACGCGGGCGCCCACCCACCGGGGTCCTGCGAGGGGCTCCCGACGAGCTCCGGCCTTTCGCTCGAGCTCCTCGCGACGCTGGCCGCCAAGGAGGCCGACCAGGGGCGCGCGGTGGTCCGCGACCCCCAGAGCGGCACCGTGGCCACTTATCGCTACGGCGAGACCATCCGGGACGGGATCGTCCTCGCGGCGGTGGGCTCCGGTTGCGTGGTCATCGAGCGCGACGGTGTGCGAGAAACCGTGACCATGGACGGGGGTGGCACGACGCGCCTGCAGCCCGACGACGTGTTCTACCCCGACCTCCTCGAGCCCGACGATCTCTCGGGATCCATGGCGGATGCGGTGCCGCTGCAAGAAGGGCCCGGGTACGTGGTCAAGCGTCCCGAGCACGCCTGGGGGACCCCCAAGACCGTCGCCGTGCTGCGCGAGGCGATCCGAGCCTATCGACGCCGCCACCCCGACGCGCCCGACGTGCACGTCGGTGACATCTCGCTGCGCAACGGCGGTCCGTTCCCGCCCCACCTGTCGCACCAGACCGGACGCGACGTGGACATCGGCTACGTGCTGTCGGGATGGCAGGCCCACGACAAGCAGTTTCGCCGCGCGTCGTCGCGCAACCTCGATCTCGAACGCACCTGGGATCTGCTGCAGTCGTTCCTCGACACCGGCGCGGTCGCCTATGTCTTCATCGACTACGACATCCAGCGGCTTCTCTACGACCACGTCCAGGCCCGAGGCGCCGACCCGACCACGCTCGCAACCCTCTTCCAGTACCCCCGCGGCCGCCATGCCGCCCACGGCATCATCCGCCACTGGCGCGGCCACGAGAACCACCTCCACGTCCGCTTCCGGTCGTAACTACCCGGAGCCGTGGACGGACGCGCCGCTCGTGGGCCGCAACCGCCTCCAGAACGGCGTCGCGGGCCACCTGCTCCCTTAGATCCTCCCGCCACTTGCGGGCGTCGCGGGTCGCCACGCGCTTCCCCGCCTCGAGGACGATGCGGCTGACCTCCTCCCAGCCGGGCGCGTAGGTAATCT
>CAZYSW010000001.1:49698-62949 GCA_964650105.1 uncultured Nannocystaceae bacterium | reverse complement strand
GTGGCGTTCGCATGGCCGCTGCAGGTCGAGGGCCGCAAGGCGCACTGCGGCTCGGCGGTCGCCACCCGTGAGGGTGAGGTGCTCGCGGTGGGACGCGGCACCTGGATTCGTTTGACGCCCGAGCAGGCCGCGAAGGCGATGGGCGGCGAAGGCCCCTGACCCGGTCGGGGTGGAGGGATCGGGCGCAGAAGCGTTCGGCGCCTCGACGGGCGCCGGCATCGGCGGTGGTCGGTCGTTCGCGTGCGCGTTTTGCCGGAAGCGCAGATTGCGGTTGGTCGGTCCCGCCCGTCGCCGACGGGGGGCGAACGCTTGAACGATGTCACGGGGACGGTGGGTCGCCTTTTCGGGGTGGGCGCTCGCCGACACTGGTCGGTGGGGAGCCGGGTGTGTTCCCTCGCTCCTCCCCCGGGGAGCCCCGGTGGGTCCACGCTTTGGACGTTGCGTCGAGTCGACCCACCTTGCGCGGGTCTGCCGGCCGTGCTAGCTCAAACGCTTGCGTGCGTCTGAGACTCGGCTGTTCCAGCCTCGTGGAAGAACACGGAAGGTCGTGGTGTCAGCGATAGACGTCCGGGCAGCGGGAAACGCTGCGACTCTCGTTCAGAGCTGCGGCCCTTTGGGGAGAGGCTTGCGTGTGCGCTTCCAGGCGCTGAGATGGCCGCGTGAGAAGTGCAGCAGCAGATGAACAGTCGACTTTTTGTCGGAAACCTTTCGTTCCAAACCACCGAAGAGACGATCCAGAGGACCTTCGAGCAGATCGGAGACGTCGTCGAGGTCAAGCTCATGCTCGACCGAGAGACCGGCCGATCTCGCGGATTCGCCTTCGTTTCGATGGCGACGCCGGAGGCGGCTCAGAAGGCGATTCAAGCGCTCGACGGTACGGACCTCGAAGGCCGCACGCTTCGTGTCAACGAAGCGGAGCAGCGTCGGGATCGGGGGCCGCGGGGGGGCGGTGGCGGTGGATTCCGCGACCGCGGTGATCGAGGCGATGGTGGGGGCCGTGGCGACCGCGATCGAGGAGGTCGTGGCCGACGCGATCGCGATCGCGACCGAGATCGCGGCGACCGCTGGTAGCTCCCAGGCATGGAGGACGCCGCTCGGGCGGGCGGCGTCCGACGGCAACTTCGTGCCCAACGCGGAACGCTGGCCGAATCGGAAAGCCGGACGCCGGCGATGCTCGAATCGCGTTCGGTGTGCGCCATCGAACGCCTGACGCACACGCTCGAACATCCGGGGCGGCGAGCTCGCCTCGGATGTTTTCGTCTGCGGACCGGCATGCGGTGCCGGGCGTATCGCCCGGTCGAGGTGGTCACTGCAGCAGATTCGGCGGGCCCCGTTCGGGGTCTCGGGCGTCTCCGCGGGCATCCTGCTCGTCTTCTTCCTCGAGCATCATGATGACCTCGGCCGTCGGGCGATCGGGTTGCAGCATGGCCTCGAGATCGAGGAGGGCGTTGCCGACCCCGGCTCCGCCCGGCAGCGAACGGAATCCGGTCGGGGCCTCGTGCGCACGCCGTTTCAGTCGTGCGCGTACGATCACGATCATCGCGAAGATCAGGATGCCCAGGGCCAAAAATGCGACCGGGGCGACGCTCGGCTGCGGCGGAGGTGGAGGACCGCCGATCTCGGGGTCGGCGTACGCATACGGTGCGGACGGGGCCGACGCGAGGAGAACGAGCGCAAGCCAGGGCACCGAAGCAGCATACACCGCGACGGACAGGGTCTGACGGCGCGGACGGGTCGTGGTGTCGACGCCGGGCCGGGCCGGTCAGGTGCTCGTCAGACGGGCAGGCCCGGCGAGCCGTTTGAGCGCCCATTCGGCGCGCTGGGCCTCGGCACGGGTGGCGAAGGTGCCGTGGATCGTGCCGATTCGCCAAGGTCGACCGACGCGCGTGGACTTGGCTCCGCCGGGTCGTTCACCGTTGTGTTGCGCGAGCCGCTGTTCGAGGTCGCGGGTGATGCCGACGTAGGTTCTGCGGCCGTCGGACGAGACCAGGACGTAGACGATCCAGCCGTCCATGGACACCGAGCACGATGCCCGGGGTGGACGGGGGTGTCAAAACCGTGGAGCAAGCGAGGATCGTGGGCCGCCGAGGCCGCCCATGGGTGCAGCCCGCCCCGAGGGAGGGGGGTGGATTGTGCGCAACGGTGGGCACCGTCCGGCCGATGAACTGGGTGTGACGAGCGAAGTCGAGGACGACGAGAGGGTGCCGTTGGGGGCGGCCGACGTGACGAGGGCGTTCTGTGAGCCGTCCGAGCTCGGCGACGCGGCCGTGGCGGAGCAGGTGGAGGCGGCGACGCGCGGCCGTGATGCCCCGAGGCGTTGACGGCCTGACGATCGGAGGTGGACGTGTCGCGATCGACGAGGGGAATGCCGGTCCTGCTGGACGCCTCGGACGTGGCCTTTACGTATTGTCGGGAGTGCGGGTTCGACGACCCTCTGGTGATCGGCGACCACCTCGGCGTGGCTCTGCTCGTCGAACAAACCTTGCGGGACGCGGGCGGAAGGCCGGACTGGGCGGCGATCGACGTGGAGGCGGTGGTGAGTGGTCTTCCCGAGGGCTCGCGTGAACGTGCATGCCTGGCGGTGTGTCTGATGCGGATGCTGACGTGGCTCGTCGCGCCCGGTGGTCTGTCCCCGCCCAGGGTGCTCGAGTACATCGAGGGCATCGAGGCGGCGATCGGGTCCTCGCGGATCGTGTCGACGCACGCAGGGTATTGCCGCAAGGCCCTGCAGGAGGCGATGGGAGAGGAAGACGGGTGAGCGCCGGCTCGGGGGCACCATGGCGCGTGGTGATAGCCTGGGCGACCAGACGAGGACGGCATGGCGGAGAAGATGAACTTGGAACGCGCCGTGAGCTCGGCGATGGACCATGCGATGAGCAGGGTCGAACGGGTCGAGCGGGCCTTTACCTCGCTGCTGCTCCCGAGCAGTCGGGCGGCGCACCCCCGCGCAAAGGAGCCCGGCGCGCCTCCCGGGATCGAGCACATCATCGAGCGCATTCCCGAGCCCACCGAACCGGTGCCGCTCGAGTGCATCGACTACTCACCCGAGCGCCTGGAGAGGACGAGGATCACCGACGCGGATCGGCTCGACGAGCACCCGCGGCCCGCTTGGGCCCGCGTCCGCTGGCTGGACCTCGACGCTCTCGAGCCCCATACGGTGGAGGATCTCCGGGTGCGCTTCGGCTTTCACACGCTGACGGCGGAGGACATCCTCCACGTTCCGCAGCGGCCTCGCGTCGAGGTCTTTCAGGATCACCTCTTCGTGGCGTGTCGTATGCTGCGCATCGAGAACGGCCGGCTGGTCGTCGAGCAAGTGTCGGCGCTCTTGTTCGAGGGGACGCTCTTGACCATCCAGGAGTTCGAGGGCGACGTGTGGGATGCACTGCGGCAAAGGCTGCAGATTCCGGAGACGAAGTTGCGGCAGGTGGGCGCCGACTTTCTGCTGTATGCCTTGCTCGATGCGCTGGTCGACCACTGCTTTCCGATCCTCGAACGGTACTCCGAGACCCTCGAGGAGCTGGAGGAGGAGGTGATGACCGCGCCGTCTCAGCGGACGCTGCAACGGATCCAGGCCATGAAGCGCGAGCTCGGGGTGGTGCGGCGAGTGATGTGGCCGACGCGAGAGGTGGTGCGGACGCTGGGGCGCGACGAGATTCCGCTGGTGCAGCCCGAAACGCGGACCTACCTGCGCGACGTCGACGAGCATGCGGTGCAGATCATCGACATCCTCGAGATTCTCCGAGAAACGTGCCAGAGCTTGACCGATCTCTACATGTCGACGGTGTCGAACCGGATGAACGAGATCATGAAGCTGCTCACGATCATCGCGACGCTGTTCATCCCGATCACCTTCCTCGCCGGGGTGTACGGCATGAACTTCGATGTGATGCCCGAGCTGCGCCAGACCTGGGGGTACCCCGCGTTCTGGTCGGTCTGCCTGGTGATCACGGGTGGTTTGCTCCTCTACTTTCGGCACAAGGGATGGCTCGGCGATCGTTGACGGCCGCGGTCGACGCCTTGGCCACGCGATCGATGCTGCGAGCGATCTTCACGTCTGGGGCCATCGGACCCCACGTCGGGTCGCATCCCTCGGGGGCGATCGATGCGGTAGCATCGAGGCATGCGGATGCGATGGATCGAGGGGGTTGCCTCGGCGGGATTATGGGGCCTGCTGGGGGCTTGTGGATCTGCGACAGGCGGTGACGGAGGGGACCACGGCACTGGGGATACGCTCGAAACACCGACGGGATCGACCACGAACGACGGATCCGAGACGACGCCACCCACGACGGCGGGCACGGGATCGATGACGGGGGTCGATGCGACCTCCGGGTCCTCGGACGACGGAGCCCCCGTGTTCGACGTGGGCGTCATGACCGGTGGGACCGACACGGACGCGCCGATCGACATCTGCAAGGTCAACGATCAGATGAACGGTCTCGGCCCTTGCAGGACGGTCTCACCGCCCGATTCGTTCGAGCCGGAGGTCCAGTGGTCGTTCGCGGGCATGCCCGGGGAGCCCGACAGCATCGTGACCCCGCTGGTCGCCAATCTCACCGACGACAACGGGGACGGAGAGATCGACCTCTGCGACATCCCCGACATCCTGGTCGTCGCGTCTCCCGACTGGTACCAGCACGGACACATGGTGCTCCTCGACGGCGCCACGGGGGCGGTCCACTTCCAGTTCGCCGAAATCTCCCAGTGGGCCGTGACGCCTGCGATCGGCGACATCGACGGGGACGGAATCCCCGAGATCGTGGGCTCCAACCTGGCCGATGGAAACTACCTGGCCGCATGGGAGCACGACGGTACCCTGAAGTGGACGTCCACGGTGCCCATCGGAGGCGAGTTCGCGATCGCTTTGGCGGACCTCGACGCCGACGGAGATGTGGAGATCATCTTCGGCAACAAGGTGACCGACCACGAGGGGAATCTGGTGTTCACGGCAGGGGATGTGCCGCCGCCGTGGGCGACGACCACCGCGGCGGACCTCGACGCCGACGGCGACCTGGAGGTAGTCATGGGCCGGAGTGCCTGGCATCACGACGGCACGATGATGTGGATGACTCAGGGAGCTCCAGCAGGCGCGGCACACGTGGCGGACCTCGACGCCGACGGGCTCCCCGAGGTCCTGATCTCGCCGTCGTCGGGCCAAGGGATGACGCTGCTGGAGCACGACGGTACGATCAAGTACACGGGTATCAACCCCACACTGGACACGGACTGGCGAAGGCCGGCCGCGGTCCACGACCTCGATGGCGACAATGTCTCCGAGATCGCCGTGAGCTCGACCTCGAATTACGGGGTGTACGAGGGGATCGACATGTCGCTCATCTGGGTGGCGCCGGTGCTCGATGGCAGCGGCCTCGCGTCGGGGACGGCCTTCGATTTCCTGGGCGACGGTATCGCAGAGGCGATCTACGCGGACGAGAGCACGCTTTTCGTGTATGGAGACAACGGCCAGGTCCTGCTGCAGACGCCGCGCTCGAGCGGTACGCTGATCGAGTATCCGGTGGTCGCCGACGTGGACAACGACGGGTCGGCCGAGATCGTCGTGGTTTCCAACGAGGCCTTCGGCAACCAGACGGCGATGGTCCAGGTGATCAAGGACGTCGAGGACCGGTGGATCCAGGCGCGCCGAATCTGGAACCAGCACACCTACCACGTCACCAACGTGCGCGAGGACGGCGCCATTCCGCAGCACGAGCCCCAGCATTGGAAGCTGCTCAACACGTTCAGGACCAACGCTCAGATCGAGGGCGGAGCCGTCTGCCGCCCCGAGGGGTGAGGGTGTCAGCGAACCTCGAGCTGGTGGTCGAGCATCACGTCCCCATCGAAGACGAAGCGGCCGTGCACGGTGCGTCCCGCCAGCACGTGCGGCAGCCAGAGGTGATCGTCGGCCCACATCTCTCCATAGGGGATGGCATCGAGCGGCGTCCACAGTGGGATGGCCTCGGCGGTCTCCCGGGGCTGGCCGCGGTAAGCGCCGGCGGTGAAGACGTGGACGTGGAGCGAGTAGCCGTCGACGAACTGGAAGCTCAACCGGCCCCGGTCGCTTGCATCCAGGGGGACCACGCCCACTTCCTCCTCGACCTCGCGTAGGGCCGCCTGCAGCGGTGTCTCGCCCGGCTCGATGCGGCCGCCGGGACCGTTGATCTTCCCCGCACCGAGCCCTCGCTTCTTGCGAATCAGGAGCACGCGGGAGGCAGAGCGTTCCACGACGAAGAGCAAGGTGGCGGGGTCGACCGGCTTCCAGCGGGTCCAGTCGATGTCCGCGAGCGAACGGATCGCGCCGTGTCCGGGCTCGTGCATGTGCAATCCTCAGGGGGCCAGGTGCGACATGGTCCAGCCGCCGTCGACGCGGCGATAGAGGCGCCGCTCGTGCATGCGATCCGCCCCGTCCTCCCACAGCTCGACGAGTTCGGGGACGAGGCGATAGCCGCCCCAGTTCTCCGGCCGTGGAACGGGTCGGTCGCCCAGCTCCGCTTGCAGTGCGTCGCGTCGGCGTCGGAGCTCCTCGAGGCGCTCGATGGGGCGACTTTGGGGCGAGACGACGGCGCTGAGCTGGCTTCCGCGGGGGCGCTGAGCGAAGTAGGCGTCGGACTCCTGGGGCGCGAGCTTCTCCACCCGACCTTCGATCCGGACTTGCCGACCCAGCGGCTCCCAGTAGAACACCGCGGCCGCGTGGTCGCGGACCTCGAGCTCCCGGGCCTTTCGACTCTCGTAGTTCGTGAAGAAGGTGAGCCCCTCGCCCGACATCCCGCGGAAGAGCACCACGCGCGCGGAGGGCCGACCTTCGGCCGATGCCGTCGCGAGCACCATGGCTTCGGGAATCCTCAGGCCCGCGGCTTTGGCCTCCTCCAGCCAGGCCAGGACGGTCGCGATGGGATCGGGGCTGCTCACGGCGCCGAGAAAATAGCGTCGGGCCGGCAAGATGACCACTACCCCACGGCCAGGCGACCGCCGAGGCGGCGCGACGGGGCCGTTCGCGACGGCGAGGGCCGCGTCCGATTCAGCCGGGTGCCGGACGAGTCCCGCGAGGCGACGACATCGTCTTCACCGCCGATGTGCCCGATGGTGCTTCGGTTTCGCGCCATGCAGGCGCCGCCGCGGACAGCTTCACCCCGCGACGTGTCCGATCCGCGGCTCAGCGGTCCGCCGAGGCGGCCTTACGCAGGACGGCCCGATGGAGGCGGCCGTCGTCGTAGCCGACGAAGTTGCGCGCGCGTAGCCACTGGATGAGCTCCTCGCGCTGCGGGTGCTCGGGGTTGACCACGTTGTAGAGGTAGTTCACGCCGCGCTCTCGCGCCGCCTGCTCGAGGCGATCGAGGATGAAGCTCCCGATACCGCGGCGCTGCTCGTCTCGATCGACCACCACCGAGATCTCCGCGTCGCCCCACGTGACGTCCATGACGCCGTAGCCCACGGTCTTGCCGTCCACCTCGACCCGCCACCAGTCGCCGGGGAGCACCTCACCCGGCTCGTGGGCGACGAGGCTGGGGGCCAGCGCGCCGGCAACGGCCCCGCCGACGATCCGCGCCTTGTCTCGATCCCAGTAAGAGGGTGCCTCGTGGATCCAGCGCGGTGTTCCTTGCATCGTGACCTTCCTCTCATCGTCCGCATACCCCCATATCCCGGGGAGCGACCCGGGGTCAACACGCTCCGGGGCCCCGCCGATGCGGCGGGCCAACCGATGTTCCGCCACGTGCGGCCCTCCGGCCCTCGAAATCGCGCCGCCTTTGCGGGCTGTCGCGGCCACCCGGACGCCTCGCCCACCGCAGGGACGTGCAACCGCAGGACGAACGAACGCGGAACCCGAGCACGGCTCGATGCTCCGCTTCAAACCTTGCGATCTTTGGGCAACCGGCTCGGCACGGGCCCGACCTGGCCCTGGTACTTGCTGCCGCGCTCGGGCCCATAGGGGCGCTCGGCAGGGCTCGTCAGTCGGTGCAGGACGACCTGGCTGATGCGCATGCCGGGGTAGAGCTTCACGGCACAGCGCCCGAGGTTGCTGAGCTCGAGCGTGATCTGTCCCTCGAATCCCGGGTCGATGAATCCCGCCGTCGCGTGCACGACCACCGCGAGGCGCCCGATGCTGCTGCGCCCCTCGACCCGCGCGACGAGATCGTGAGGTACCCGCACCGACTCGATGGTGGAGCCCAGGGCGAACTCGCCGGGCTGAAGCACGAACGCCTCACCCTCGGCGATCGCGATCGCCTCGGTGTACTCCTGCACCGTCTGCACGTCCCGCGGATCGATGCACGGAACGTGCGGAAGCCGGTAGGTGACGAACGTATGGTCGAGGCGAAGGTCGATGCTGGCGGGTTGGATCTGCAGCTCGGGATCCGCCAGAGGCTCGATCCGGAGGTCGCCGGCCGCCAGGCGGGCATGGATGTCGCGATCGGACAGGATCATCGTCGGTGCTCTCCACGACGGGTCAAGGCGTTGGCGGCGAGCAGCACGACGGCGATCCACAGCAACTTAGCGAGGCCGAGGTGAACGATCTGCATCCACCCCGGTGCGGACAAGAAGATGTTGACGACGCCGGCGCCGATCTGGATCAGCACGAGAACGAGGGTCGCCTTGGCCCAGGGGCGCAGGTCGTCGCCGCCACAGCGATCGACGACCGTGGTCACCATGTGCACGAGGTAGAGCGCGACGACCACGGCGAGAACGGGATGAAAGATCCGCACCCGTTGCAAGAAATGGGAGAGGGGGCCGTAGTCTTCGCCGATCCGCCCCGCCAGACTCTGGGCCTCGGCGGGATACAGCGTGTCGCCGAGGGCCGTGACCGCGCCGCTCATCGAGACCAGAAGTAGCCCGACGATCCCCGCCGCCAGCCACTTGCCGAGCCCGGCGGAATGGATCCTCGCGGGGCTCTCGGGATGCGTCGAGGCCCAGGCCGCCAGTGCCATGGCGCCCGTCAAGAAGGAGGTGTTCACCAGATGGATCGACATCACCACGGCACGCGCGACCGAGTCGTCTTCGGCGACCAGCTCCCAGCGCACCAACGCCGCCCCGAGGAGTGCCTCGACGCCGACGAAGACGAGCGCGAGTACGGCCCCGTGTCGTGCCAGGTGACCGCGCGGAAAGGCGCGTCGGGCCCACACCATCAGCGCGAGCGCGAGGATCCCGTCGATGCCGCTGGTCACGCGATGCGTCAGCTCGATCAGTGTCTCGACGGACTGGGGAAAGTGGATGACTTCGCCGTGGCAGGTGGGCCAGTGCTGTCCACAGCCGGCACCCGAGCCGGTGATCCGGACCCAGGCACCGAAGAGGATCACCAGGAGCGTGTAACCCAGCGTTCCCCACGCGAAGGGGACGAACCGTCGGGCCGCGGACGCGTCGGACATCGGCCAGGATGGTAGTACGCCTGCGCACAGGCGCACGTTCGTCGGCCGGCCGAGCCCGCCCACGGGTGTCCTGGGCCGGTCTCGGACCTACGATCCCCGGGAAAGACGGGTCCGGGCGCCGCGCCGGCCGGCGCGGGGGCACCGCTGCAGATGGGCGCTCGCGCGCCTGCGACTCACCCCTCGGGGGTGTACTCCTCGCAGGCGAAGTCGATGAGCCCCACGGCTTCCTGGAAGAACGGCCCATAGTCGGGCGCGCACACGCTGCCCCACAGCCCGCGATCGCCGAAGCTCTCCACGAACTCGATGAGCCGGGGCGAGTATTCGCCACCGGTGGAGCCCGGGATGCTGTCGGGAGGACACACCGCGTTCGGAAGGCCCGTGTCGCCGAGCAGGCCGAGCACCACGACCGCGGTTTCGTTGCCCCCCTTGAGCGCGAGGAGGTCGGCGTACCAGCTCGCGGGATCACCCATCGAGTCTCCGTTGTCCTCCTCGTCGGTGATGAACGTCACTACCAGCACCGCGTCATCGCGCAGAAAGCCTTCGTTGCACCCTCCGTTGCCGACCATGGAGGGGCCGAGCGCCGCCAACATGGCGTCCATCGTGAGCTCGGGGCTGTTGCCGGCATAGAGGTTCGCGATGCACTCGAAGGCGGCGTCAGGATCGGGCTGCGTGTCGTCGAACCATCGCATGCCACCCACCAGCCCACACGAATTGCGTGCGGGCGAGTCGTCATGGTCGATCCCGGCTCCGAGCCGAGGATCGCAAGCGTCGATCGGCGGAAGGTTGCCGCACGTCCACATGTTCTGAGGCGAGATCACCCCGCAGTCCTCGTTCGGCCCCTCTCCGATGCACTTCGAGTCGTGGCACTCGGCGAGGTCCTCGTCGAACTTGTCCTCACCGTCGGTGTCGATCACCATGACGTGGTAGTCCGAGACCACCTCGGTCTGAATGGTCTGGATGAACTGGGGGAAGCCGTTGGCCAGGTTTTGTTGCTCGTCCCCCATGGAGATCGAGTTGTCGATGACGAACAGGAAGTCGACCTTGTCGCAGCCGTCGGATATGCCGCCGTCGTCGGCCCCGGTCGCGGTGCCCGGGGTGTCGAACTTGATCCCCGTCCCATCGCTGTCGGCGGAGGAGCCGGCGGCGTCGGTCGAGCTCGTTTCGTTGCCGCCACCACCCGTCGGGACCGAGGTCGCGCCGGTCTCGGAGAGACTGGCCGAACCGTCTCCGAACATGCTGCCGTCGTCGTCGTCCTTCGAACACCCCGTCACCGCGAGCACACACACGATCGTCGCGCCGAACCTCGCCATGCCGCCATCATGTCACGACTGGAGGTGCCGTGCGGCGGCGGCCGACGAGGGGCCCCGGAATCCCGTTCACCAAACGACGGCGAGCTCCGGTCGATCCTCGACCTGCGGCGGCCGGGTACCGTACGGCGCCGACTATCCGCGCATGGCCTCGATGGGAGACGTGCGGGAGGCTCGAATGGCGGGAAGGAAGCCCCCGGCGATGCCCATGAACCCGCCCGAGAGCGCGGCGGTCATCAGGATGCCGGGCGTCGCTTCGAAGCGGAACACGATCTCGGAGAACGTCTGAAAGTTCAAGATGGAGACTCCGTCATCCCCAGCAGGAGCGCGGCGCTTGCCCCCAGCGCCCCGCCCAACAGCGACAAGATGGTGGACTCCAGCAAGAACGAGAACATGATCGCCGTACGAGAGAACCCGAGCGCGCGCAGGACCCCGATCTCCGAGGCGCGTTGGGACACGGCGCCGTACATGGTGATCATGCTCCGATCATCGCGCCGATGGAAAAGAGGATACTGATCATCACCCCGACGGCGCCGATGAACATCGCAGTCCCCTGCGATTGGTCCTCGTAGTACCCCGCCTCGGGGTATCGCTCCAGAGCCTCTCGTGCACGCGCGGGCGTGAAGGTCCTTGCGCGTGCTCGTGCAGCCACGTGCGCGGTGATCGACCGCACTCGATTCCCGTCTCGCATGCAACCGCGGCGGGTCTTCGTGCGACAGCCACCCGTGCGGATCGAGCCGAAGCGCTGCTCGCTTCGGTGCCGCCAGGAGCTGTCAGATGAAGGTGTACGCGTCCATCGTGACGAGCGCGATCGTGCTCGCATCCTGTTCGTTTCCGACCATCGTTCATGCCGGTGTGGGCGGTGGCGTGCCATTGCTCGGCGGTGCTGCGAACCGCATGGAACCGGCACCGCCGGCCGATACAGCCCAAAGCAACGGATGGGACGCGGCTTCGGACGAAACTCCGTCGCAGGCCGCGACGGCCGGCCCGCCGCCACCACCCAGAGTCGAGACGATGCCGGGGCCCGCCGTGCAGCCCACCCCGCGGCCGCTCGTCGACCACGAGGAGATACGCAAGCGGAACAAGACCCGAGGTTTGATGATCGGAGGCTGGACTACGTTCGGCATCACGTACGCGGCCGCGCTCACGATCGGGGTGGTGACGATCGACACGGCCGAGGGCGACGACGCGGCGCAGCTTCGTCGGTGGGGGCGTCGCATGACCATCCCGATCGGCGGACCGCTTGCGGCGGCTGCCGTGAGCCGCACGGCCACCGGCACCCTGTTTTCCGTGCTCACCAGCGCGGCGCAAACCACCGGGCTCGCCCTCGGGATTGTCGGTGCGGTGATGTATGCCAAGCACCGCCGGGAGCAACGTCTGGCCTTCTCCATCGTCCCCGACGGGGCGGGGGTCGGCGTGGGCGCGACCTACAAGTTCTGACGCTCCATCCGCGAGCCCCGGGTCGGCGTGAGCCGGCCCGGGGCCTCGTCTTGCTTCGCTCGGGGCCCGGGGCGGCTGTGTCGCCTCCACCCGAACGGGTGGCGCACCACGAGCTCGTCGCCCCGAGGCGTCTCCGCGCGAGCTCTGCTACAACCGGGGAAGCCATTCTTCCCCCACTCGCGCGTTCAGAGCCTGCCGATGCGTCCTTCCTCCCTCCTTGCGCCGCTTCTGCTCACCCTCGCCTGTGCCACGCCCACCACGACGTCCGATCCGGCACCCGAGCCCCGAACGTCGGGCAGGGACCGGCCCGACGCGTCCGAGCCCAGATCGGACGAGCCGCCCGCGCCCCAGTCCCCGGACGCTCCGGCCGAGCCGGAGGCCTCGGACGCGGCCGAGCCGGAGGCCTCGGACGCTCCGGCCGAGCCGGAGGCCTCGGACGTCCCGGCCACGCCGGTCACGGAGGCCCAGGTGAAAGCCGCAGCGTCCTCGGTGAACGCGTTTAGCGTCGATGTGTACCGCCTCGTCGCCGAGGGAGAGGGCAACCGCGTGGTCTCCCCGGCCAGCATCGCGATCGCGCTCGGGATGTCGGTTCCCGGCGGTCGCGGTGAGACGCTATCCGAGCTTCGAGCCGCGTTGCACCTGGGGGAGGAAGGCGATGTCGCGGGATTGGGGGGCCTGCTGCGGGATTGGAATGGCCGACGCCCCCCCGTCCACGCCGGTACACCGGTGGATTTCGAGCTCCAGCTCGCCAACCGCCTGTTTGGCTCCAGGGACGTCCGATTCCACGACGCGTATTCGAAGGCGACGGCCGCCCTCTTCGGCGCACCGCTCGAGCCCGTCGACTTCGCGGGCGACGCCGAAGGCGCGCGCGCACGGATCAACAAGTGGGTCGAGGCGCAGACCCGCGACAAGATCCGAGACCTCGTTCCCCCCGGCGGCATCACGTCGGACACCCGCCTGATGCTCGTCAACGCCGTCTACTTCAAGGCGCAGTGGATGGATCCGTTTTCGGAGAGCCGGACCAAACCGGAGACGTTCTGGGCCGACGGAACGCGTGGCGTCGAGGCGCCCATGATGCACCGCGAGGGTCACTACGCGTACGCCGAGACCGACGGCTGCCGCCGCGCGTTCCTCCTCGGGTACTTCGG
>CAZYSW010000001.1:0-49688 GCA_964650105.1 uncultured Nannocystaceae bacterium | reverse complement strand
ACGTACAGGTCGTACAGATTCCCTACGATGCGGGAGGGTTCGCCCTCACCATCGTCCTGCCTCGAAGTCGCCAAGGCCTCGCCGCCGTCGAGAAGGCGCTGTCCACCGCGTCGCTCGACGCCTGGCTGGCCGCGCACGAGCACAAGAAGCTCGCCCTGGCGCTGCCACGCTTTCGGATCGACCCGCCCGCGCCTCTGGTGCTCTCACCGCTTCTGCGGCGGCTCGGCCTGGAGCGTGCGCTGGACCCCCAGCGTGCCGATTTCTCCGGGATTGCGCCGGCCGAAGAGCAACTCTTCATCAGCGAGGGCTTCCACAAGGCCTTCATCGCAGTGGACGAGAGGGGGACCGAGGCCGCGGCCGCAACGGCCCTGGGGATGCGTGCCGGCGCGGCACCGAGGGTGGAGGAGCCCATCCCCGTCGTCGCCGACCACCCCTTCCTCTACATCCTTCACGACCGGGTCACCGGCGCGATCCTGTTCATCGGCCGTGTGGTGGATCCGCGGGCGGCCGGCTAGAAGGCGGTCCACCCGGCCCCACGGTTGTGTTAGCCTCCGGGCCCGATGCGAGTCCCGCTCGTCGCCCTGCTCGCCGGATGCCTCGCAATCCCACCCGTGTCACCGGCGTTCGCGTCGGCCGGACCCGCGACCGAGGAGGAGAAGAAGCGCGCCAAGGAGCTCTACGAGCAAGGCCGTCAAGCCTACCAACTCGGCAAGTACGACGAGGCGGTGGCGAAATGGGAGGAGTCCTTTTCGCTGTCCGAGCAGCCGCTGCTGCTCTACAACATCGCCCTGGCCTACAAGGGGCGGTACACGGTCAGCGACGACATCGCCGATCTCCGCAAGGCCCTGGCCATCATCTCCAACTTCAACAAGCTGGCCTCCGCCGACCCCTCGCTCGGGTTGGAGGATGGGCAGCAGATCGCCGAGGAGTTGAAGACGATGATCGAGGAGGCGGAGGAGGCGAAGCGAAACGATCAGCCGCCGCCTCGGGTGGAGATCGAGCCTGCACCGCCTCGATTGATCAGGGATCCGGGGCTCAAGCTTCGGGCGGGTGGCATCGTGGCCATGGCGGTGGGGTCCACGGCCGTGCTCACGGGAATCGGCCTGGGCTCCTATTTCGCGATCGCCGGTAAGGGGTTTGCCGAGGAGATCGACGATCTGGAGGCCACCGACCCGGATCCTTGCGCTGGCATGCCTGCACCGCCGCCGGGCACCCTCGACACGCGCACCGTCGCCTGTCGTCAGCTCGAAGCGGACCTCGCAACCGCCCGGGACAACCGCCGTGCGGCCAAGATCGGCGCCGGGGCTTCGTTCGGCCTGGGCATCGGGCTCGGCGTGGCCGGAATCGCGGCCGGCGTGGTGCTGTACCTGCGCGGGAAGAAGGTCACGCGGGATTGGGAGAACGGGGTGGTGTCCGACCTCCGCATCGCGCCGACGCTGGGCGGCGCCGTCATCTCGGGCAGGCTCTGACCGGGGCTCACATGCCGACGCTCACTCGCCAGCGGGCGTACGCCGGCGACCAGGCGGGAAGCCGGGCGTCGACGATGGCCTGGCCGGCTTCGACCGCTGCGAGCTCGAGCTCTCGATGCAGGAAGAATCCAGGGCTGTCGGTCCGCGTGTCGCGGGCTCGACGGTGCGACCGCGGAGCGATCGCCGGGTCGGTCACCGCGTGAACCTCCTCGTGGAAGATCTGGCAGAGCACGTGCTCGTCAGGGGCGTCCAGGCCCACGGCGACGACGCGCTCGCGGTCGACCCACGTCGCACGGCCGGCGCGGCGCAGCGCTGGCGCGTCGAAGATTCGCAGGCGAGGAGGAGGCCCGAAGACCTCCCACGACGCGGCGCGCAGGATCGTGAGCGGCTCGACGATGTCGTGTGGCGGCGCAGCGAACGTCACGGGCTCGTCGGCGAGGTCTTCGAGCGCGTCGGCGAACAGCGACGTCAGCCGGCGTCCTTCGGTGTCGGCGAAAGGTGGGGCGCCTTCGCGCAGCCGATCGAGCAGCTCCGGACCGGGGTGCAACAGCGGCAGGCCGTGCAGAGCCAGGCGGCCCGGTGCCGAGCGATACGCGGCGAGCAGGCGTGGGACCCAGGGGCGCGCAGGTAGGCGGGGGTCGAACACCGAGGCGGCATCACGACCGAGGTCGAGGTGCGCGAGGACCAGATAGGCGCGGGCGACCGTCGCGCTGTGCTCGAACGTGATCGTGGTCATGCCTCGACGGTCGCCTGTGGTGCGGGACGGTCGACCCAACCCCCGGGCCCCCCGAGCACGGGAACCTTCACTCGGGCCACCACGCGCTCGTCGAGTCGCTCCTCGTAACGCGTGAGCGCGATCAGATCCTGCGCACGGAACCGGGGGCCCACGAACGCGATCGCCCTCCCGTCGGGGTCGCGCAGGTGCCGAACGATTCCCACCGGAACTCGCGGGAGGGCCGCCCCGATCCAGATGCCGTCGAAAGTGCCACCCACGTCGAGCGCGTTGCCGTCGGCCACCGCGACGTCGACGTTGTCGAGGGGAGCCACCGCGCGCTGCAACCCGCCGAAGGTCGATCCCCCGGGATGAATGGCGAGGACTCGACCGCGCGGGCCGACGAGGTGCGAAAGCAAGGCGGCGAGGTAGCCCGTTCGCGCCGTGACGTCCACCACCACGTCCCCCAATGCGGGCTCCAGCGCTTCGAGGCCCAGTGCATAGGTGCGGATCCCGAAGGCCAGCGCGAGTTGCCCCTCCTCGTCGGGCTCCGGAGGTCGATCGAGGAGCACCCCTGCGGCGGCGGCCTCGCTCATGTAGCGCTCGGGCGGTGTCTCGAGCAATGCCTCGATCAGATCGTTCGTCCGAAGCACGCCTTCGCCCAGGAGCCGACGCACCGCTTCTTCCCGGATTCGGACCCAGTGGTTCTTGACGTGCAAGCCGATCGGGAACGACAACTTCGGGACCTCGATCTCGCGCGCGGCGAGGGCCCGAACCCGGGCTGCCCGTCGCAGCAGGCTCTCTTTGGTGGCGCGGCTCATCAGGCGCTCCTGCTCCTCGAGGCTGCGGCGGAACACCCGGTCGATGCTGCGGCCCTGACCCCGAAACCGCGCCTGAATCTCGCGCACCAACGGAGCGTAGGCTTCGTACATGAACTCCACCCGGTCCTCGAAGCTCACGTCTCGGCTGGGATCGACGTGCTCGGCTCGAAACGGGCCGTCGTACCAGCTCTTCCACCAGGTCGGATGGTGAAAGCGCGTGCCGTGCAGCGTGATATAGGCCGCCATGGCCTCGTGGACCTGGGCACCCGGATACAGGCGAAACGGATCGATGGACAACCAACCGCAGGTCTCCGGCGCGGCCACGAACAGCTCGCGCAGGTACGCGTGAGTCTCGCGCATCGATTCCAGGCTCTCGCCCGGATGGCCCACGATGACGTTGGACGCCCAGTTGAGGCCGTGCTTGCGACTCAGCCGAGCGAGGCGTCGCATGGCACCGAGGTAGGCGTCGGGCTTGTTGCCCTTCTGCATCAACGTCAGCATGCGTGGGCTGCCGCTCTCCAGCCCGATGCCGATGGAGAAGCGCGCTCGCGCGAGGAGGGACACGTCCTCGTCGTCGAGGTCGTCCGACCGCGTGAGGGTCCAGTACTGCCGAGGAAAGAGCCGGTGGCGAATGATCCCCTCCAGGACCTCTCGCCTCCAGCTCCGCTTGAACCCGAACAGGGGGTCGGCGACGTTGACGACCCAGTGGTCGAGCTCCGTGCGGGCTGCCAGCCGGCGGAGCTCCTCCACGGCGCGCGGTGCCGAGTAGGCCCGCCACTTGTAGCCGCTCTTGGCGCGCTCCATGCAGAACGTGCAGTGATACGGACAGCCGCGCGCCAGGTAGATTTGGAACTTGCGCCCGAGATCCCGCGCGCGGGGCCAGTACCGATCGAGGAGGTCCCACGCGTAGGGCGGCAACGTATCGAGGTCTTCGATCTGGGCCGGGCCGTAGCGGGTTCGGTCGAGGCGTCCGTTCCCGAGCAACGCCTGCACCACCTCCAGCATGGGTAGCTCGCCTTCGCCCACCACCACCGCGTCGAACGGAGAGCCGTCGAACACGATGTCGTCGGGCAATGCGCTCGCATGATAGCCACCACCGACCACGGGCACGTCCGGAAACCGACGCCGGAGGAACCGAGCCAAAGTCATCACGCGCATGTAGTCGAAGCTGGAGTAGCACGACAGGCCGAATACGAGATGGGGCCCGAGATCCTCGATCGTGCGGACGAGGTGTTGGTGATCGCCGCCCTCGTAGGCGAGGTCGAGGATCTCGACGCGTACGCCGAGTCGCTCGCGCAGGACACCACCCATGCTCACCATGTGCGGTAGACCGAAGTCCATGTCGGTCCACTTGATGATCCCCGGCGAGATCAGGACGACCGCTCTGTCGCGCATGCCGATGAACCTCGTACGTCGGCCGCGTCAGGATGCGGCTTCGGTCTCCGTGGGCGACGCCGCGAGCGGATCGTGGCCTCGGGTCAATCGCTGCAGGGGTACGAAGGCCTGCTCGACCCGCGCTTGCAGCTCGCGGCGCGCGTCCGGGCGGGTCGCGAGCCACAAGAACGGCTCGGGGTGAGTGTGATCGCCGAAGGTTGCGAACGCGCTCTCTTTGCAGCCGCCCTGGCAGCTCCGCTCGTGCGTGCAGCCGCGGCACATCTCCGGCACATTGCGTTTGAAGGTCTTCGGATAGGGATTGGCGTGGATCTCCGACCAGTCCTGGTGCAGCACGTTACCGAGGACGCCCGACGACAGGTTGCAGCTCCGCACGTTCCCCTTGCCGTCGACGACGATGTTGGGCGAGTGCGACCCCGTGCTGCAAAACCCGAAGCGAACCCAGCGGTACCGCTCCAGGCGGATGAGGCATGGGGGAATGGGCATGGCCGTGGCGACGCGGATTCCGTAGAGCGGACCGAGCCGTTCGGCGGTGTTCAGGTTGTGTTCGACCTGCTCGATGGTGGGGAGCAGCCGGGCGATGTGGTGGATCGCGCCTCCGGTCGGCGACATCCGGTTGTAGGAAATGGCCCGTACGCCCAGCGCGTAGCAGAGCTCCATCACCCCCTCGAACCACCGCCAGTTCTCCTGCATGGCCACGAAGCACACGTTCATGGGGACTCCGACCTCCCCGAGCTCGACGGCCGCGCGCACCGTGTCGTCGAAGCAGACCGCACCCTTGAGCCGATCGTGCTCGTCGCGGTCCGCGGCCAAGAGCGTGAGCTGAACCGAGCTCACGCCGGCCTCGGCCAACCGACGCGCGACTCGAGGGGTGACGTGGCTGCCGTTGGTGATGAGGCTGACCGAGGGCACCAGCATGCACGCGTGCTCGATGATCTCCAGCGCGTCCTTGCGCAGGAGCGGCTCGCCTCCGGTGACCGTGATGTGTCGCGCGCCGCTTTGACGCACGACCTTGGTCATCATCGCCTTGAACTCGGGCGTGCGGAGCTGTCCGCGGGTGTCGTAACCCGCCTGCGGATCTCCGTCGTCGGCCGTCCAGACGTTGTAGCAGTGGGCGCAGCGGTGGTCACACCCCGGAGTGAGCTCGAAATCGAGGCGCGGGATGCTGCACACCGTCTCGGTCGGGGCGTCGTCGATCTCGTGGACCGACATCACGCCCCCTCGGTGCTTCGTCGCAAGCGCAGCGTCACGTCAGGGGGCAAAATCCCCTCGCTGGCCAGCTTCTCGAGCACCTGCGCCCGCGAAGGGGCACGCGCGGACGTGCTACCCCCCGTCGTGCCGGTGGAATCGGAGTCGGAGTCGGGACCGCTGGTGGTCAGCGGCGACCCGAGGCAGGGACCGACGGTGGTGCCGGAGTCGGTGTCGGTGTCGGTGTCGAATCCCGTGCTCGACGTGGTCCAAGGCATGCCGAGGCACGGGCCGGTGGTGAAATCCGTCGCCGTCGTGTCGGTCGGCGCCGACAGGCACGCCGAGGTCGACGCCTCGGTGTTCGTGTCGGTGTCGGTGTCCGTGCCGGTGCCGGTGTCACCCTCCGTCTCCGCGATGGACAGGCAGGTCGTGACCCGAGTGCAGCTCGCCGTCGTCAATCCGAGCGCCACCAGGAGAGAGGGAGGAAGCTTGGAAACGTCCATAATCCAATCCCCACTACGATGCGAGGGGGCACGCCCCCGGTCCAGGCGAGGCGGGACCGACTCGTTGCCTGCGGACCGACGCCGTCAGCGGTGCCGGGTGCTCGTGCGACGAAGCACGGCTTCGATCGCGGCGAGATCGACGGGTTTCGTCAGATGGACATCGAAGCCCGCGCGCCGGGCCTTCTCGCGGTCCGCGGGCTGTCCATAACCGGTGATGGCGACCAGAATCGTGGAGGCCCGCCTCGGATCGGCACGAACGGCACGGGCGAGCGCGTACCCGTTCATTTCGCCCGGCAAGCCGATGTCGCACAAGATGGCGTCGAAGAGACGAGCGCGCAGCACCTGGAGCGCGGCCTCGGCGTTGTAGACGACGTCGACCGCGTGCCCGGCGAGCTTCAGCAGCTCACCGAGCGTCTCGGCCGCGTCGGCGTTGTCCTCCACCACCAGCAGGTGCAGCGGGATCGATCGGACTCCCGCGTGGGTCCGCGTGGGTCTCGGGAAGGGGGAGAGTAGCAGCGAAACCGACACCTCCATGCCCGTCCCCGCACCGTCGCTGCGCGCGACGATCGATCCCCCATGGAGCTCGACCAGCGCCCGCGCCAGTGCCAGTCCCAGGCCCAACCCCTCGGTTTCGCCACCCCGCACCGCGCTGGCCTGCCAAAAGGGCTCGAAGATCCCGTCGAGGAGCTGCGGCTCGATTCCGCATCCGGTGTCGCGCACCGAAACCACGGCCCGCCCCTCGGTGCGCGACAGCACCACGGTCACCGTTCCACCAGGTGGCGTGAACTTCAGCGCATTGCCGAGCAGGTTGTCGAACACCTGCACCAGGCGCACGCGGTCGCCCTGGACCCAAACCTCGTGGTCGGGGAGCCCGAGGCGTAGGTCCAGCCGTCGTCGCACGAACGTGTGGGTGCGATCGTCGACGAGGTCGCGGAGCAGGGCCCCGAGGTCGAGGGGCTGGGGATCGATGCGGATCTTGCCGCGTGTGAGTCTCGATAGGTCCAGGAGCCCGTCGACGAGCCGCGCCATGTGGGCGGACTGCCGGTCGAGGACCGCCTGTGCTCGCGAGATGCGCTCGTCGAGCCGACCGAGCGTCTTCAACAGCCCCGCCACGTTCCGAATGGCCGCCAGAGGATTGCGCAGCTCGTGCCCGAGCGTGGCCAAGAACGCGTCTCTGTCGTGGTGTGCGGCGGCGAGGGCCTCTCGGCTCTGCTCGAGCTCCCGACGGGTGGCGTCCTGCTCGGCGACGATCGTGCGGAGCGTTTCCTCGCGACGCTTTCGTTCGGTCACGTCGCGCACCGTGACGCTCACGCCCAAGAGCGCGCCGCCCTCGTCGGCGATCGGTACGACGTCGCACGACCAGGACCGCTCGCCGTCGACGTTCCACACCAGGGCGTGATCGCGGATCGGTCCGTCGCCTCCGAGGACGTTTCGGAGCAGGGGTTCGATCACCGGCGCCAGCCGAGGAACGACCTCCGCGGGCGTCTTGCCCAGGTGCTGCTCGACCGGTACGCCGTGGATGCGGGCCAGAGCTCGATTGATTTCGACATAGCGCAGGTCGCAATCGTGGAGCGCGAGACCGAACGGGACCGCTTCCTCCAGCGATCGAAGCTGTGCGCGTGCGAGCCTGAGCGCCGCGTCCTTGGCCTGCAGCTCGAGCTGCAGCCGGTGAAGCGCGGCGACGGGATCCTCGGGCGATGCCTCGCTCGGATGAGCGCGGTCTTCACGCCGATCCGGCGCATCCGCAAGTGGCTCTGACGCCATGCCGCGTTGCCAGCCTGCGTTCGGGCGACACGCCCGCAACCATTCCCTCGCCGGCCCGCCCCGGGTTGCGGGGCCGAACACCGGCCGCAGCACGCATGCGACCAAGCAGCCCGTGGCGGAACGTTCCGCGTTCCGATCGGTCCGACCCCGACATGGTTGGCCAAGTGGCTCGACTTCGAACAGGCCGATCGTTTCCCGGGACCGACCCCCGGCCGAACATCCCCTCGCTGCCGCTGCTGCGTCGCCGAGAACGCGACACGACGACGTGCGGTCGCGATGCCCAGGGGCGACCGGCGTCGACCCAGGAGGGCTCGACTGTTCGAGGGGAGCAAAGCCAGGGGTACGGGATCACGTTGACCCGCCGCGCGTCGCTGCGGCAGGCTCGTCCGGTGAGCCGTTTGTGCGCGCTGGTGCTCGCAGTGCTCGGAGGTTGTCGCCCGGCTCCGGATGCCGAGCGCTCGAAGCATCGTACGGACGCGAGCCGTCCCGTACCCGAGCGCTCGGAGCATCGTGCGGACGCGAGCCGTCCCGTACCCGAGCACGCGGACCCGTCCCCCGCTGTCGAGACCTCGGTCGAGCCCGTTTCGTCGCGGTCCAGCGGTGCGACCGAGCCTCCGGATCCCGCGGCCGACTCGCTGTGCGTGGCGCTGTGTGTCGAGCGCAATCGGAACCAGGCCCGGGCGCCCGAAGCCATCGCCACGGATTGCCGGCATCAGTGTGATGCGATGCCCGAGAAGCCGGACGCCCCATGTGCGGAGGCGGCCTCTTTGCTGCGCAAACAGGTGGAGCGCAAGCCGATGCAGCGTCGCGCTCCGGTGGTCTGGGGGGGCGTCTCGCGGCCGGAAGTCCACTGCGGTCACATCGACGCGACGCTGCAGGAGCTCGCCCGCGTCGGGGCCCGAACCGATCTCGACGCGCGGGAGGCCGGGCTCGCGGAGGTGCTACGCCGCGATCCCCATCTCGAGCGCACGTGCCCCGGCGGACTGGCCGTGCTCGACGCCATCGAGGGATTGCCCACGCGCGACGCCAATCTGTACCTGGTCGAACACTGTCCGCTGCCCGGCGAGCAACCCGGCAACCCCATCCTGCAGGACATTCGGCCCATGAGTTTGCTCGCACTGCGAACGCTGGCCGAGCGATGGCGTGCGGTCGGAGCGACGAGCGACGACCACGGCGTCATGCTCGAGATCCTTCGGCTGGCCTCCGCCCTGGAGGGGGAGCGCCTTCGTCGGCGTTGAGCCGGTCCGGCCCGTCGCTGGCTCGACCCCGCGCGGGGGACGACGGCTGGGTCAAAAGGGCCGCCCGTTCGAGCTCGCGTGTGTCCGCTCCGTGGCAAAACCCACGTCGCGTCGAGCCGCGATGACCTCGCAAAGCCGTGCGTCGAGGTAGACACATGTAGGTTTCAGATCTATGCATACCCCCGACCTATGACTACCTTGTCGCACCCCGAGGACCGCCTGTACCGGTGCGGATCGGTGCTCCGATCCGTGGGCCGCTACGGGCTGCGCAGCCCCATCGGCGCGGGGCTCTCGGGCACGGTGTTCGCGGCCTACGACCCCGAGGAGGGTCGGGAAGTGGCGATCAACCTCATGCGCGTCGCCGCGGGGGCCGGTGAAAAGGGGCGTGCCGAGATCCTCGCCATCGCGCGGAGTTGGGCGCGTTTGCGGCACCCCAACGTCGTGGCGATTCACGAGGTCGGGACGTTCACCGATCCGCTCGAGCCCCATCACGGCGGCGTGTTCGTGGTTCGCGAGATGACGTCGGGCGTCGACCTCCAGCGATGGCTCGACGCACGCGACCACACGGGCGCGAGTGGCTCGGCGAAGGCAGTCCTCGACGTGTTCATCGCGGCGGGCCGAGGTCTGGCTGCGGCACACGCCGCCGGTCTCGTGCACGGCGACTTCCGCCCGGCCAGCGTGATCGTCGGATACGACGGACGCGTGCGGCTCCTCGACTTCGCGACGAGCCTCGCCCGCCCGTTGGTGTCCCACGAGTTGGAGTCACGCCCGGCCTATCCCGCCCCCGAAGTGCGCGCGGGAGCGGCCGCCGACGCACGCGCCGACCAGTACAGCTTCTGCGCCGCGCTCGACGATGCATTGCGCCCCGCGTTCGGAGGCCGGCTGCCGCGACAGCTCGAGCGGGTGATCGCGCGCGGGATGTCCGACGAGCCGGCCGCGCGGTGGCCATCGCTCGACGATGTGCTCCGGGGCCTCGAGCACGCCCGTCGAGGACGTCTGGCTCGCACGTGGGCGACCGCCCTCACCACCATCGGCCGACTGTCCGTGGCGCCGCGTCACCGGATCGGTTTCGCGGGCGCTCGATAGGGCCTCGCCTCCACCGTCGCTCACCACCGCTCCGCGGGGCGCACGTCACTCGATCGCGACCGTGGTCGTCTTCGCCTGCCCGTCCCGCAGGAAGTCGACACGGAACCGACGAGCGGCGCGGAGCTGCATGGCCAGTTGAATCGCTTGTTGTGGGTGCCCTACGGCGACTCCGTTGACGTACGTGACGATGTCGCCCGGCTGGAATCCGAGCCGGCCGGGCACCGAGTGTTCGTCGAACGCGCTCACCTCGATGCCGATCGTGTGGCCATCTTGGTACACCGGTCGGGCGCGGAGTTGTCCGGCGACGAGATCCGGCCTCGCGCGCGCGCGTCGGGCGAACGCGTCGCTGATCGAGCACTGGTCCTTCGCGCAGGCGATCGCCGAACCAGCCTCGTCCAGCCAGCGCTCGTCGTCGTCGTCGGACGTCGTCGGGGGCGGCGGCTGCATCGCGCGACTCAGCGCGTCGGACACCTTTTCGACGTCGAGGCCCTCCGACCAGGGGCCGGTCGCCTCGGACAAACGCCGACCGACGTGTCGCAACTCCTTGGAGGCCCGCACGACCAGCCCCTTCGACGTCTTTGCCGTCTCCTGCGCGTCGACGCGCTCGCTCGAGCACGCCCACGGGGCCAGCGCGACGAAGAGGACCGAGCGCACGACCTGCCGCACCGGAGGCGAGCATAGCAGTCGACGGGCCGGAGCGAACCGGGGGCTCGGTCCGTACGAACGTTCGATGCCGCATGGGCGAGCTTCTCCTGCCGGGCACGCCTCGACGTCGCTCCACGGGGCGTCACACTCGAAAGGTGGGGTGGAATCGCTTCGTCGTGGCCGTTGCGCTGTTCGGGCTCGTCGGCACCGGGTGCGGCCTGCGGCCCGTGCGGACACCGATTCCGAGTGTGCACTACCCGCCGCGGTCGGCTCAGCCAGCCGGCGATCTGGTCGTCGTGCTCCCGGGCTTCGGCGATCGCCCCCGGACCTTCGAGCGTGAGGGTCTCGTCGCGACCTTGCAGGACGCCAGTCCCGGCACCGAGATCCTCGTCGTCGATGCCCACTATGGCTACTACGCCCGTCGGGTGTTGCCGCGGCGGATCGTGCAAGATGTCCTGATCCCGGCCAAGGCGCGAGGCCAGAGGGTCTGGCTGGTCGGCGTGTCGATGGGCGGTTTCGGAGCGTTGCTCACGGCCAAAAAGCACCCCGATCTCGTGGACGGTCTGGTGTTGCTGTCGCCTTATCTGGGACACAACGACGTACAGATGGAGATCGCCAGGGCCGGCGGGTTGCGGCGGTGGGAACCCCCGGCGGTGGGAAACGACCACTCGATCGAGCTGTGGCGCTGGCTCAAGGGCTACGCGAGCGGGGCGTCGCGTCCTCCCCTGGTCGTCGGCTACGCGACGGGAGAGCGGCTGTCGTGGGGGATCGAACAGCTCGTCCCAGTCCTCGACCGGGACCTGGTGGTCCGCACCTCCGGTCGTCACGAATGGGCAACCTGGCGAAGGCTGTGGCCCGACGTGCTGGCGCGCCTCGAGCATCGGGGGTGGCTGCTCGCCGGCCCGCCCCAGGCCGGCGCGCCCGCGAGCACCTCACCCGGCGGAGCACACCCCTGATCGCGTCAGCTCGCCCGTCGAATGGCGCGGATGAGCTCGTCTTTCGTCATGCGGCTTCGGCCGTCGATGCCCAGCTCCTGCGCGCGTCGATAGAGCGCCTGCCTGGTCTGCTCGGTCAGGGGTTTGCCCGCGACGGGTCGGGCCCGCGAACGCGCAGGAGATGTCTCGGGGCGTCGCCTCGACGAGGGCTCGCTCGCCGTGCCTTCCAGGCGTGCCTTGAGGATCTGCATGATGTCGACGACTTCCGATGCCTCGCCTGCGCCGACGGCTTCACGCGAGGATTCGACCACCTCGCCCCGTGCCTCCTTCTCCTCCACGAGGGCGAGGATGCGGCGCGCCCGGTCGTCTCGTAGCTCGTCTTCGACGAGGGCGTCGGACTCCAGCTTCGCGATCGCGCTGCGGATCCGCCGGACGTCCGCGGCCCGCGGCTCGATGGGCGGGGGAAGCCCGATCTGCTCGGGTGTTCGGAGCTCGTCCGCAAAGCGCAAGGTGGCCGCACGCAGGACCCCGCCCGAGGCGAAGATCGCGACCAGATACTCCCTCCCTCGCATCACGAACGTGGCGATCCCGGCGCGCTTGGACTGCTCCATGGTCTCCGTGAGGAGGTGGTACGCCTTGGTGGCATCGCCGCTGGGCGCGAGAATGTAGGTGCGCTCGAAGTACGCCGGATCGATCTCGTCGGCGGGTACGAAGCGCCGCAGGTCGATCTCTCGCGACTTGCGTGGCTCGAGCGATTCGAGTTCCTCGTCGGTGACCGTGACGTACTCGCCGTCCGAGACCTCGTAGCCACGCACGATTTCGTCCCACCCGATCGCCGTCTCGTGCTTTGGGCAACGGTACTCCCGTCGCAGCGGGTCTCCTCGGGGCGAGAGCATGCGTAGCGAGATCCGAGACGACCGATTGCCCGGGTACAGATCCACGGGAATGGTGACCAGGCCGAACGTGATCAGCCCCGACCAGAAAGGCCGGACCCGCGGTGCCTCCTCCTCCTCCTCAGCCAACGCGCTTCTCCTTCGCCGCCCGCAGGCTGCGGCGCAGCGCGTCGCCCAGATCCTCGGTCTTCGGGCGCTCGCTCCGACGGGGGAGACGTAGGGTTTTTCCGCTCGCCTTGGCGTCGACGAGCTCCTGGACGCGCTGCCTGTACTCGTCGGTGTAGGCCGCGGGGTCGAAGGTGTCCTCCAGGGCCCCGACGAGCTGCCGGGCGAGCTCGATCTCCTTGCGATCCGCGCGGCGCCCCCGCGGGATCTCCAGCTTGCCCACCTCGACGATCTCGGCGGCGCTCCGCATGCGCAAGAGCATCAGATAGTCCCCCTGGACCATGAGGGCGCCGATCTGGCCATGCTTGCGCATCACCCAGCGGGCGATGCCGATCTTGCCCTCTCGGCGCAGGGCTTCGACCAGCGCGAAGTACAGCGAGGGATCGCCGTCCGGACCGAGGTAGTAGGGGCGTTGAACCCACTCCGGGCCCAGCAACGAACGGTCGACGAATCGGATGACCTCGATGTCGCGGGACGGTGGGGGGACCACCGACTCCAGCTCTCGGGCGTCCAGCACCACGAAACGCCCCTTGTCGACCTCGACCCCACGACGGACGTCATCGGGCGCGACGGGCTCCTCCTGGTCGGGGTCCACCATCCGTTGCTCGACGGGCAGGCCATCGGCGGCATGCAAGAGGCGGAAATGGACTTTCTGGTCTTCCACCGCGGCGTACAGCTTCACCGGAACGACGACGTCGGCGAAGGTGATGCGTCCCTTCCACATGGCGCGCGCCATCGCGGATCCTTCCGGCTCGGCGCGAAGACCCTCCGATGCCGGCGAGGTTCGGCGAGGTCGCGTGCGAGCCTTGTTTCACGCCTTGCTCATCGCTTGTGGTTTGCAATGCGACGCAGCCATGGACGAGGCGCTTCGACCTCCGGGCGCATACCTCGGGATTGCCTTCCCGTTCCTTCTCGGCGTGGGTCGTCACGTGCGTCGGTCGTCGTGGACTCGGGTGGGTGCGACGCACGAATGGGCGACGCTTTCGGCGACGATCTCGAAACGGGCACGGCCGAGGACACCGCCGGCGGCGATCGGATCGTCGATCCCGACGACACGCGGGCCGAGAACGATCACCGCGCGCGCAATCCGGCCGGTCGAGGCACCTCGGATGTACGACCATGCCCTTCGTGGAGGTGTCAGGTAGCGTCCATCCCGCGGGTTCGATCTCCTTGCCGCTCCGACCCGGTCGTCGCGCAGCAGCACTGCCGGCGATCCTCCGAGCCGGCACGCCTTTCCGCGATTCGTCGGTGATCGTCGGCAGGAAGCATCAACAGCATGGGGCGGCCAGCTGATGCGCGCGAGCAGCGTAGTGAGTGATCGACCATACGTGAGCACGGACTCGGAATTGCCAACTGCCGCCGCGTACCGGTACAACGCGTCGGAGGCCCTGAGGCCGAGCCGCGGCCGAGTTGAAGAATCGGGAAACCGGATCATGTCGTGGGTCACCTGAGAGGGACCGACCATGGGTATTCTCTTCACCTGCTGGCTTCTCCTGTTCGGTGCCGAGGCTCCCGAGCCGACGAGCACGGAAGGAACCTCCACGCGTGAGGCCCTGTATCGTGCGATGTCCCTGCGGTTGACGTTTCCCAGCTCGTTGCGCGCCAACAAGCCGGTGAGAGTCGGCCACTGCCGCAAGGCGGCGGGCGGATGCGATGCGCGGCTCGAGGAGTTCGCCCGCTACTTCGTGCTCGCAGGACACGAGTTCGGCATCGATCCTTGGGTCCTCGCCGCCATGGCGTTTCGCGAGTCCGGATACAACCCGTATGCGGTCGGCAGTGCAGGGGAGCGTGGCCTCCTTCAGATCCACCCCCGCAACCGCCACGCACGCCACCTGCAGTGGCACAACGATCCGAAGCACCGCGAGCGTTGTCAGTCGGAACCCGGCGCGTGCCAGCTCGAGATCGTCAAAGCAGCGGCCTCCATGCTCTCGAAGGCGATCGAATCGTGCGGAAGCCTGGAGGCAGGTCTGGCTGCCTACCAGGCGGGGAGCTGCAAGCGAGAATCGAGCTACTCGGCACGCGTCCTCGCGACGCGACGACGGCTGTTGGAGCTGGGGTGCCCCGGAACCTCCCCTCTGGTCGAGAACCCCGACGCGGCGGACGTTCCTCCCGCCTGCGCCAACACCAGCGAGAACGCCTGAGCCGGGATGCGCTCCAGATCGGCCGATTGCCCTTCCTCGTGCCGGTGCTAGGCGGACGCCGTGCGGTTTCGTCGACGTCGGTACGACCGTTACGCGCGCTATCTCGGGGTGGGCGCGATCGCAGGCATCCGCAGCATGACCGCGCCTGCCCTGGTCACCGAGCGCCTGCAGCGGAGGCGGCTGCTGGCCCGTAGCCCTCTGACGGCGCTCGATCCTCGCAGCGTGCGGATCGGTCTGCGAGCGCTCGCCGTGCTGGAATCGGCAGCCGACAAGATCCCCCACCTTCTGCCCGCCCGAACGGTTCTTCCCTCGTTCCTCGCCCGCGTCGCCTCCGGAGGCGTTTCGGCCGCCGCGCTGGCGCGTGCCGAACGTCGGGCGTGGCCGATGGGCGCCGTGCTCGGCATGGTCGCCGCCGGCGTGACGACCGCGGTTTCGCTGCGCGTGCGCGAGCGACTGGGGCGCGAGCTCGACATCCACGACGCGCTCGTCGGCGCTCTCGAGGACGGTCTGGTCCGAGCTCTGGGTCGCGTCTTGCTGCAGACCTGACGGCGGTGACGACGTCCCTTCGGACGTCCGCTTGATCGAGCGCGCTACCCTGAGAGCTCGTGAGGAGGCCGAGAGGACCGCTGGTCGTCGCCTCGCTGGTGCTGTCGTGTGCGAGCCGACCCCCCGTGGGTCGAGCGGTCATCGACACGCGAGAGACGGAGGTCTGGGGCTTTCGCACCACCGTGACCGGCACCGTCGAGGGGCCGTGCGAGGCGGTGCGGCTCGAGGGTGACGCAGCGCGGGTGCCGGCGCAGTCCGACGGTCGTCGGTTCTCCGCCACCATTCCCCTCGAGTCGGGCATCAACACCGTCTTCGCGGTGTGCGAGCGAGCGGGTGGGATCCGGCGATCGCCGCCCTCGCGTTTCGTGGTGCGCGTCCCCGACGAGCCCAAGGCGTGGGTGGAGATCCGTACGGACGGCGACGCGCTCCGACTCGACGCGTCGGCGAGCGAGCGCAGCCCCTCGAGCCACGCACCCATACGGCGGGTGGAGTGGTCCGTGTCGCCCGACAACCCCGCGCCCCTCCTCACGCTCTCGGGCCAGGATGTCGACGGCCACGACGAACCCGTCGTCGGGGTGCGCCCTCCCGTCGTCGATGGCACCTACCGCGTGCAGGTGCGCGTCGTGGACGCACGGGGTCGCAGCAGCCGTGCGGCCGGCATGTTCGACGTCCATCAGGGGCGCGTGCGCGTCCCCGATCTCGTTCGAGAGCACCCGGCGTGGCTCGACCGTGCCGTCGTGTACGGCGTCGTTCCTCACGTGTTCGGGAAAGGGCGCCTGGACGACGTGCGCGTGCATCTCGACGATCTCCGCGATCTCGGTGTGGACACCCTGTGGCTCAGCCCCCTGATGGAGGCCCCCGACGACGACTTCGGATACGCGCCGGTGGACTTCTTCAAGGTTCGCGCGCGGTTCGGCGGCGATCGAGCGTTTGCCGAGCTCGTGGACGAGGCCCACGCGCGCGGCATGCGGGTCATCGTCGACATGGTCGCCAATCACACTTCCGATCGTCACCGCTACTTCGAGGGCGCCCGCGCACGGCACCCGGCCTACCTGCGACGTTACCAGCGAGACGAACACGGTGCGTTCGTGCACTGGTTCGACTGGGAGAACTTGCCCAACCTCGACTACGACGATCGCGACGTTCGGGAGTTCGTGACCCGAGCGTTCGCGCACTGGGTTCACCGCTTCGACGTGGATGGGTTCCGGGTGGACGCGGCCTGGGCCGTTCGCGAGCGGCGGCCCGATTTCTGGCCCCGATTGCGTCGAGAGCTGCAGCGCATTCGGCCCGACCTGGTGTTCATCGCGGAAGCTTCGGCACTCGACGCCTACTTCTTCGAGAATGGCTTCGACGTCGCCTACGACTGGTCCACGCAGCCGGGCCGATGGGCGTGGGAGGGTGTGTTCGACGAGCCCGAGGAGGCGGGAGCCGCCCTGGCCGGGATCCTGGCACGCCACGAGACCCGCTACGCTCCCGGTGCGCGGGTGCTGCGATTCTTGGAGAACAACGACACGGGAGATCGCTTCGTCACCCGACACGGGGCCGAGGTGACCATTCCCGCGGCTGCACTCCTGCTGACGCTTCCCGGCGTGCCCTGCATCTTCTCCGGCCAGGAAGTCGGTGCCCAGTACCGCCCCTACGACGAAGGGCCGCCGCTGGACTACGCCGATCCGCACGGTCTGCGTCCGATCTATCGGCGTCTCGTCAAGCTGCGCCGAAACCAGCCGGCGTTGCACTCCGACGCCTGGACCCTTCTGGGTACGCTCGGAGATCCGTCCGTCCTCGCTTACGTCCGGCACGGGCCCTCGCCGGCCGAAGACATCCTCGTCGTCCTCAATTTCGGGGCGGACTCGGCGACCGTCGACATCCCCGACGACGCCGGGATGGCCTGGTCGGCCGGTCGTCTCCGCGACCTGTGGCGCGGGGGAGTCGTTCCCCTCGGAGCCCTCACCATCGAAGGGCACGGCGTTCGGCTCCTCGTCGCCGATCGCGAGCCATCCAAACCGACCGGGCCCGTGGTCACCCGCGTTCCGAAAAGAGCCGCGGTCAACCGAGCCGAATCGACTGCAAGCGCCGATTGACGTCCCTCGACAGCTTGAGCTCCTCGTCCCGCGGCAACTGCGATCCGGCACAAAAGAGCGCGAACGAGACCAACTCGTGCGCTACCTGGTGCAGCGTCGCGAGCGGATCTTCCTCGCGGGAGCGTTGCACGGCCGCCAGCACGGCCTGGGTGTCGATCGACCCGTCTTCCGCGACCCGCTCGCCGAGATAGGTGGCGTAGCCGCTGCCCACCACCCACGCCGACAGCATCTCTCGGGCAGCGTCGGTACTTCCGTACGCATCGATGGCCTTGAAGATGTCCCGCATCACGCCGTTGAACGCGTTCATCACCCGCTGGATGAGCGCCACGTCGATCTTGGTGCGGGTCCGAATTCGAACCTGCTTGTTCTTGACCAGATAGTAGGCGGCCTTGGTGGTGGCGAACTCGCCGAGGCCCGTTTCGCGAGCGATGTCCGTCAGGGTAGTCAGCCCGTCGCAAAGCAGCAACACCGCCTTGGAGTCCTGGTCCAACTCGCGTTCGCGGGCCCCGATGACCCGCTCCAGGCATACGTCGTTGGCGGGGATGAGCTGACGAAAGAGCTCCATCTCGTCCACCCGCTGAATCCCCTCCAAGAGGAGCGCTCGGACCGACAAGTGGGCGGTGTGGGCAGGGGGAATGGAGCCGGCGTCGGGCGTGGTGAACACGTATGCCCCGTCGGCCACCAAAAGCGTGCGAAAGAAGATCTCCTTGACCTGCTGCTGCAAGAGCCCGAAAAGCTGCTCGCGCTCCAGCAGCCCGCGTTCGAGGCAGAGCTGACCCAGGCGTCGCTCGACGGTGACGTCGGGCAAGAGCTCCTCGAGCTGCCGACGAGTCAAGGCGCCGTGTCGCAAGAAGACCTCTCCGAGGCGATCCTCGGGATGGGAGCTGGTCGCCTGGCGGAGCGCGCCCTGATCGAACGACAGGAGGAACTGCATGCCGTCGGCGGCGAACACCCGCAGGTCGCCTTGCCAGTTCCTCTCGCCGATGACCTCGACGATCTGGAACAGCGTCATCGACGTCAGGACCTCGCCGGCCATCACCACGCGGCCGATGCCCGATTCCACGCCGCCCTCGAAATCGAGGTCGAAATCGTCCTCGTCGTCGTCGTCCTGGTCGTCGTCCGGGAGCGCCCGGCGCAGGATCAGCACCCCGGGGGCCTCGGTGATCAGCCGGTAACGGCCTTCATGGGCGCGCAAGCGGAACAGCGTCTCGGGTCGCTCGTCCTCGACCTCGATCGATCCATCCTCGCCGATGACGATGATGTCCGGTTTGCGACCCACGGGGGCGATCGTACGCCACCGGGACCCGTGCCACGAAAGAAGCCGCCGTGCGCGTACGGCGATGCCGCAGGCGCAGCGGCGGGAAGCCACGATCCCCGTGCCTCACATCGGCCGGCGCAGAAAAGACGACGAATGTGCGGGGACGCGCATCGATCCGATTCACCGCACTTTTGTGCAGCGTCGCCGCTCGCTTTGCGCTCCGGCGCTCGCATCGCGGGCAGGGCAGGGGATTACCCGCCGACACCGGTTCGCCGGCTCGCGTCGAGGACCCCGGTCATCACCCGCCCGTCCACGTCGGGAAGTCGCACGCCCAAGAGCGCAGCGATCGTCGGCGCGACGTCGATCAGGCGGACGCGCCCCAGCCTCTTGCCCTTCTCGATGCCCGGGCCCGCAGCCACGAACCCACCCTGCATGAAGGGGCGCTTGGGGTGATAACCGTGGGTGCCCGGGATGAGCGTGGGCTCCACCAGCAGCGTGGCGGATCGCCGCTCGGTGAACGCGTAGCCCGGTGCCGCTTCCAACACGACATGGGCCGTCCCGAAGCCCCCGGTGCGTGCCAAGGTTTCACCTTTCCAGATCGTCCGCACGCCCAGCCGCGGATCCCGGCGCAGCACGTCGAGCGCGTCGTCCAACGCGGCGAGGGCCTGTGGCGGTGCGTCGGGGTGAACGATCACCGCCGCCGTACCCCCGCACACCCATGGATAGGCGTGCCAACGAGTCACGCGCCCGCGGTCGCTCGTCTCCAGCAACCCGAAGAGCCGAAACAGCGGGATGAGGTTCACCACGCTGTGAATGGTGCCGAACCCGTGGTCCGAAACGACGACGACCGCGGTGTCGGCGTCTCGGTTCAGGTCGGACATCGCGCGCAGGACTTCCCCGAGCAGACCATCCACCCGCTCCAGGGCCGCGAAGGCCTCGGGCGAGAAAGGCCCGTGCTCGTGCTGGGCCAAGTCGAGCTCGAGGTAGTGCAGGGCCATGAAGTCGGGCCGGTGCTCCAAGAAGCGCAGCGCCACCCGGGTTCGCACGGCATCGTCCATGTGCACCAGCGCCCTCACGTCGTCCACGAGATCGGTCAGCTCCACCCCGCGGGACAGCGCGGCCAGGTTCTTGGCCTCGCGCAAGTTGGCGTTGGGGTACATGTCCGGGACCAGCAGATCGATCGGCGCCCCGGCCGTGACCGGCCACGTGACGGCGGCCGTCGTCAACCCCTCGGCCCGAGCCGCCGTGAAGAGGGTGGGGACCCGGATGTCGGCGTAGTACCAGTACCAGCCGCCGCCCCCGACGTCGGTCGGATCGAAGACCGTGTTGTTCTCGATCCCGTGCCGTACGGGGTGGACGCCGGTGATGATGCTGGTGTGGGTGGGGAACGTGGCCGTGGGCATCACGCCCTCGGCTGCATCGGCGCTCACCCCTTCGCGGACCAGCTTCCTGAGGTTGGGGATGGCGAGGCCCAGATCGTCGGGGCGGCGGTAATACTCGGGCTTCAACCCGTCGATCGACACCAGCAAGACGTCGGTGGCCGCCGCGGGCCGGGGCCACGACGCCAGACAGAGCGCGATCGTGCAGCCGATCCATCTCGTGGCTCGAGGCACGGCCGAAGGCTAGCAGGGTCTCGGAGAAGTCGCGTGGGGTGAGGACGTCGTCGCCGGTGGCGCTGGCAAGGCGCGAGATCGACGGGAGTCCCCGGGCCTGCGTCGAGCGTCGAGCAACGCAAGCCCCGTCGGCGGACGGGTTTGGTCGCCCGCGAGGCGCTTCCGATACCCCGTCAGCGAAGCGCCCGTTGGCGAGCTTTCAAGAAGCGTCCGATCGTGCCCTCGAGAACCTCGGCGCTGAACGGTTTGACGAGGTACCCGTTGGCACCGAGCTGATCGAGCGTGCGCCACTCGGGTGCGCCGCCCACCGCGGTGGTGATCACGATCGGGACGTCCCGCGTGAGGGGATCTCCCCGCAAGGCTGCCGTGAGCTCGATCCCGTTCATCTCCGGCATCTGCAGATCGGAGATGACGAGCGCCGGCCTCCTGCGCCGCGTGAGCACCAGGGCCTGGTTTCCGTCCTCGGCCAGGAGGAGCTCCGACATGGGCGCGATCTGTTCCAGCACGCGCACCAGCCAGCGCAAGAACCGAGGATCGTCGTCGGCCAGTACGATGGACGGGTGCACGATGGCGCGCGTTTGCGTCACCTCGCGCGCGCCCAAGAGCGCCTGCCGGAACGCTTTGGCGGAGGGCATGCGCTCCAGAGGGTTTCGCGCCAGCGCCGCCAGAACGACGTCGTCGAAGGCCGGCGGAAGCTCGGGTCGAACCGTGCTCGGGGGCACGGGGTCGTACTCCGACTGGTAGTGGAACAGCTTTTGCGTGTCTTCGATCGGGAACGCGTAGCACCCCGTCAAGAGCTGATACGCGATGGCCCCCAACGCGTACACGTCCACCCGGGGCGCGAGCTTCGGATCGATGTGCTCGCCGCGGACGACCTCGGGGGCGCTGAACGGCGGCGTCCCGATGGGGAGCTTGCTCTGCCCGGCAGCGACCCTCGCCAACCCGAAGTCCGTGACGGCCACCCGAAACTGCGGACCCACCAACACGTTGGCGGGCTTGAGATCCTGGTGGATCGTTCCCGATGCGTGCAGGGCCTCGACGCCCTGGCAGATCTGGGACAGGACCCCGATCGCCTCGTCGATGGTGACCATCCCGCCCTCGTGGCGCATCAGCCAGTCGAACAGGTCGCAACCGTCCACGTACTCCATGACGAAGTAGGGGATGCCGGCACACTCGGCGAACGCATGGATCTCGACGACGTTGTGATGGCGGATCCTCGCCATTGCCCGCGCCTCGTCGAGGAACAGATTGCGTGCCCGCGCATCACCGACGCAATCGGGTCGGATCAACTTCAGCGCGACGTTTCGGGCCAGATCCTCGTCCTGCGCCAGCATGACCACGCCCATGCCGCCCTGCCCGATCTTCCGAAGGATTCGGTACTTGCCGTCGAACAGCGAACCGACGCCCGGAACGGTGAACGGCACGGCCTTCGCCTCCGGATCGGGCTCGATCTCGAGGTCCGCATCCAGGACTGGGGCTTCGTCTTCCGGCGTCTGCCCCCGGCGTCGCCGCGTGCTGGAGTCGTCGCGCACGATGGGAACGAGGGTCTCCATGGTGCTGGAAAAGCCGGCCCGGCGCCACAGCGCCTCGCGAATGATCGCGCCGCGCGAGCGCGTGGCTGGAGCAACACGGTGCGCATTCGGGGGGGCCTCCCTGGCGCCGGCCCGCACCTGCGTTCTGTGGGCGATCGGGACACCCGGTGTTGGCCTCGCCCCACCATTGTGTGACATCCGGCTACAGACTCCGCCCGCGATCGCCGCTATGTAGGATCCGGCAGGTGTGACCGACCGGGCAGCGGCACGGGCTCGCTTTTGCCCTTGAGCCACGTTCTGGACCGGAGGCCGTCGCCAAGGCGAGCGCGGCGTTGCGCGACCAGCCACCGATGGCAGGTAGTGATGGGTCCGAGATCGCTCGGGGCCGTGACCTCTCTGGGGCTCACCGACGTTCGAGTGAGACGTTGCCCGCCGCGTCGCGGCCGAGCCGAACGAAAGGCGCGTGCGGGCCCAGGCGCGAGTGAGGCACGAGGAAGGAAGGAACGCGATGGCTCACGAATCACAACGGCAGCGACGAGGACGCCCGTACGATCACGAGGAGATCCAGCGCGATTTTCGGGAGAACTCGCCCCAACGCTTCGAGACCGGAGACTACGAGCCCGATCCCGACCGAGATCGGCGCGAGGCACCGACGTTCGGCACGCCTCGGCAGGCTCGCAGCGGGTCTCGGGTGGCCGGCGCCGTTCCGCCCCATGCCGAACCGAGCCGTCGCGGCCCACCGACCTCGCTCGTGGCCCGCGGCGACAAGGAGCCGCCCCGCGGCCCTTTCCACGGTGTCGGTCCGAAGGGCTATCGCCGGTCCGCCGAGCGCATTCGCGAAGACGTCTGCGACGCCCTTCTCGAAGCCGACGACGTCGACGCCCGCGAGATCGAGGTGCACGTCGAGGGCGCCGAAGTCACGCTGGAGGGCACGGTGGCCGACCGCCACCAAAAGCGCATGGCCGAGCTCCTGACGGAGCGCGTCCGGGGGGTCGAAGACGTCCACAACCACCTCCGGATCCGGCGCGGCGACGAACGCACCGCCTGAACGCAGGGCGTGGTGCGAGCTATACGGTGTCCCACGCGTACCGGCCCGACCCGACCGCGTGCTCCGACAGCGCCTTGAGCATTTCGTCCTCGTTGTCGTCGATGCGGGCGAGGTTCTCGGCGATCCGGCGCTCGGCCTGACGGGCGAAGGTCTGCAGGATGGAGATCTCCTCCTTGGCCGCCTCCGCGCCCTTCTTGCGCACGGCGCCGTCGACCCGGCTCAACACGCACGCGAGGGCGAACAGATCGATCATGATGTCGGCGAGCCTCCGGCTCGCGAACTGCTTTCCGATGATGTTCTTGCCGTGCTTGCGGAGGATCCGATCGGCGGCCTGCGCGAGCATTCGGACGTTGCGCGTCAAGGTGACCGCAGGCTCCCGCAACGTCGCGTCCACGCGCGACAGCTCGGCGTGCCCGATGCCCGTGGCCAGCGACGCCCGCCGCAAGGCGTACTCGGAGAGCACCCCGAAGCCCTTGATCGGAGCGTCGAACACGTCCTTGACCGTGGCCGCGAGCTCCTGCAGAGAGGCCCCCACGTCCTTCATCGCGGTGAGCGCGATGAACAGCCGCAAGACTTCGTTGGTCCCCTCGAAGATTCGGTTGATGCGGCAATCCCGGAGGATTCGCTCGTACGGATACTCCCGCATGAACCCGTTGCCCCCCGCGACCTGCAAAGCCTCGTCGGCCGAACGCCACAACGCCTCGGACGCGAACACCTTGCTGATGGCCGCCTCGACCGCATAGTCCTCGTACCCCTGATCGATGAGGCCCGCGACCATGGTGACGATGGATTCCGCCACGTAGCAGTCGATCACCATCTGTCCGATCTTCTGCTTCACCAGCCCGAACTCGGCGATGGGACGGCCGAACTGTTTGCGTTCCGCGGCGTGTCGCGACGCGAGCTCGATCACCCGCTTCATCGCGCCCACGCTGCCCCCGCCCAGCCCGGTGCGACCGTTGTTGAGGATGGTCATCGCCACCTTGAACCCCTTGCCCACCGGGCCCAGCACGTTGTCGGCCGGAACCTCCACGTTGTCGAAGTACACGGCGGTCGTGGAGCTGGCGCGCAGCCCCATCTTGTCCTCGTGGGGACCCACGCTGACCCCCTTCATGTCGCGCGTGACGATGAAGGCCGACAGGTTGCCGCGCGTCTCGGCGTCGCCGGTCTTGGCGAACACGGTGAAGAAGTCGGCGATCCCCCCGTTTGTGATCCAGATCTTCGAACCATTGAGGATCCAGCCATCGCCCTTTTGCGTGGCGGTGGTCTTGATCGACGCCGCGTCCGAGCCGGCCCCCGGCTCGGTCAAGCAGAACGCCGCGATCATCTCGCCGGTGGCGAGCTTGGGTAGCCAGCGTGCCTTCTGCCTGTCGGTCCCGAACAGCAACAGCCCGCGCATGCCGATCGAGCTGTGTGCACCTATGGTGACCGCGACGGAGGCATCGTGCCTGGCGACCTGCTGCAGCGCCCGAGAATAGGCCGCGTTCCCCAGACCCGAACCCCCGAACTGCTCGGGGATCACCAGCCCGAACAGCCCGAACTCCCGGAGCTCCTCGATCATGGCGTCGGGGAGGTGGCCCTTTTCGTCCCATGTCCGGAACTCCTGCTCGTGCCGCTCGAGCAGACCGTCGATGGCGTCGAGGATCGTCTGCAATGTCTCCCGCTCTTCGGCGCGCATCTCCGGGAACGGGAAGATGATGTCTTCCTCGATTCGGCCCATGCACAGGGCCCGCATGAAGCTGCTGGTCTTGTCCGCCATCGCCGACGAACCTAGCAGGCTCTCGAAAAAGTCTCCTGCACCCCCCTCCCACCACGGCCCGCCGGGATCACCGTTTCGGAGATGCCAGGCCGCGACGCTGGGCGAAAAAGAGAGCGCCCGTCCTCGGGCGAGAACGGGCGCCGGGACCTCGAGACGAGGAACGGGTCGAGCGTGGCCTCGTAACGGGTAGAAAACTCAGAGGGAACCTTCGATGCAGGCGATGTAGGCTCGTTCGGCGGCTTCGACGTCGTGCGCGAGCTCGACGGCCTGTCGCTCGATCGGCGGCAGAAGCTCGTCGATCTGGCCGATTTCGGCCTTGACCCGCTCGCGCTCCTGCGTGAGCGAGCGGCGGCGCTCGGCATCTCCGACCGTCGCGGCCAGCTCGATCGCCAGCGCGACCAAACGCTTTTCGAGCGCCGCGCGGTCGGCCTTGGCATGCCTCACCGTCTCCTGAAGCGGCTCGAGGCTCAGGCGGGCCTCCTCGATGGCGAGGAGCTGCATCCCGCAGGCCTGGTTCGACGCCTGGGCCGAGGCGGTACCAGGTCCAGCGAGCACGCCCACCAGCGCGGAGAGGACTGCAATCGACCCGATGCGCCGCAACATGCCCCCGGATCGAGCAAGGTTCGGTCCACCCGTCCCCGGTCTGAGAGTTCACCAGGGATCTCCAGTGCTTATCGCTCTGACTCGGCGCTGGCCGAGGCGCCGGGCCGGCTACACCAGCCGCCACCGTGGGGCCCGCGTGGCTACGCATGCTGCCAGGGGCCTCCCCTTGCCGAGCCTTGCCCGCACCCGGCGGCGTGTCAGGCCGCTCCAGGGACCGCCTGCGACCCCCCGACCGTGCGCGGATGCGCCGGCCGCCCGGAGGACCGATGAGGGTCGTACCGTCTCTTCTGACCTTGGTGGCGGGGCTGGGCCTGGGCTGCGAAGTGCCCGACCGCGCCCTCGCGGCCGCCGAGGTCGCGCTGCTCGAGCCACCGACCCAGCGGACGGTCGAGGGGATCAGCATCCGCGCGACGGCGGGGGCCTGGCCCGGATCGCCCCACGTGCTGGACGAGGTCACCCCCGTCGGGCTCACCATCGTCCATCGCGGCGACCGGCCCCTGCGGATCCACTATGGCGACTTCCAACTGGTCGATCACGTCGGCCACGTCTACGCGGCCCTGCCGCCGCTGGACGTTCGGCCCGGCCCCGCCTCGTCAAAGCGGCCCCCGTCCTCGCCGACGCTGCGCCCGAACGCGACGCGTTTTTCGGTGGCGCCCCACTTCGCCTGGTTGTATCCGCACGCCCCCGTCGATCCGCGCCTGCGCCTGGCCGCCGACTACTACGAGCTGCACTACACCTACTGGCACGCGCTCGAGGGACCGACCCCCGACATGATCGAGCGGGCCATCCCCGAAGGCGTGCTCGAGCCGGGTGGCCGACTCGACGGCTACCTGTTCTTCGAGCGCGCCGATTTGCTCGCCGGCCGTCTCGACCTCGTCGTCCACCTCATGAACCCCGACACGCAGGCCATCTTCGGCACCGCACGCCTACCGCTTTTGCCCTCCGAGTAGACCGTTCGCACCGCGCCGGCTCGGGCGTGCTCGATCGGCACGCCTCCGAATCAGTTTCGACGCACGATCTCCGTCGCGAGCGCCGATGCGTACCCGGTCCACGCGAGCTGCGGCACCATCATCAGCGCTGCTGCGCGATCCACGTTCCGCACCGTGAGCACGTACGCGGCCGTCAGGCCGAAGCTCAGCAGCGTGTCGGCCATGCCCGCCCGGATGTCGCGGCGCCCGAAGAACAGCCACGAGAAGGCAGCATTCGCCGCGAGCTGACCGCACCACAAGAGCAGCGCGGTGGGGCGGGGCCGGCGCGCCGGGGGCCGCCGCACCCCCCAGCCCCCCGCCGCCATGAGCGCGTAAAGCCCCGACCACGCCACCCCGAAGGCCGCGGGCGGCGGCGTCCAACTCGGCTTGACGAGGCCCGCGTACCAGCCGTTGGGACGTCGCCGTATCCCCCGAGCTCCCAGACCCGCTCCCGCGGCGGTGAGCCCCCCGATCAACGCAATGGTTCCGATGGAGCGAGGTGCCATGGCCGGACCAGGTTGCGTCACGCAGCGGAGGTTGCAACCGGCCAAGATGCTCGCGCTCGCCGTCGCCTTCGCGCTCAGCTCCCCGAGAGCGTGTCCAGCAGGCCGCTCGCCGCCTCGTCTCGCACCCGCGCCGCCTCCACGTGGGTGATCTCGGGCGGCCGGATGAATCCGTGCGCCGCCGCATGCCGGGCCGCCTCGGCCGTGTCGGCGCATACCACCAGCGGCACCGTGGTCCCGGGCACGATCTGCTCCGGCTTCGTCGCCCGGTCCCGGTCTTTCGTCACCGCACGAATGTAGATGGCCGCGATTCGGCCGGGGTACTCGATCGCGATCGTCGAATAGTGATCGGCGTCCTGCTGCCCGTCGTCACCGATCAGCACGAAGCGCAGCCGCGGAAACGTGTCGAGGATCCGCCGAATCTTCGCGAGCTTGTGCCCGTGCCCGCCCCCCGGTGCGATCTCGTGCCGCGAAATCCCCCAGTCGCGCAGCAAGAAGGGCCCGGGAACGATCCCGTTGATCCGAAAGAATTCGTCGAGATGCTCGTAGAGGTTCCATGGGCTCGACGACACGTAGAAGATCGGATTGTCGGCCCGTCCGCTCCGTCCGGCCTGCAACGCTTCGTAAAAGGCGCTCACCCCCTCGAACGGCAGTCGCATCCGCGCTTCGGACAGAAACAACGCATACGCACGTTTGAGCGGATTGGTGGCGCCGGTGTCGATGACGGTGTCGTCGATGTCGCTGATCACCCCCAGCTCGGCCTGATCGCCGACGATGAACACCTCGGCCTCGGCCGCGTACCCCGGCGCCGCCCCGTCCCCGTAGCGAGGCAGGTGCTCGAGCCGCACGCGTGCCCACCCCGGCGCGACCTTTGGGGGCGGCTCGACCCACAGCTCCAAGAACCCCTCCTCGTCGCTGTGCCCCTCGTAGACCCGGTCGCCCCAGATCACGCGCAGTCGCTCGCGCGGCAGGTGCCGCGTCGCGAAGCGCTTGTACGACGCGATCGCGGTCCTCAACAGATGACGATCGCCGTGACTCGGATGCACGCGGCCGTCGTGCTCGGCATCGGGTCCCAGCCGATCCTCGATCACCCGGCAGGTCACCAACGCTCGCGCAGGCGTCCCGTAGCCGCGATAAGGAAGGATGCGCGGGGGCTTTTGCAATCCCAGCGTGCGTCGGAGCGCGCGACCGCTCGCGGCCATCCGCCGACGCACCGCGAACAAGGACCTGTGTGCGACCGCGCGCGCGTCCACCCTCTCAAGCTACTGCAGGCGGCGGCCGCGTCCACTCCCTGCGCCTCAGGCCGGCTCGACGGTCGCCGAGGGCAGCGCCTCCCGATTGGCCTCGGCCACCTGTCGGGGCAAGGTGACGAGATCGTAGATCGTCCCGATTCCCAACAACCCGCCGGTGAGCAGCCACACCAGACCGGTCACCCACTTGCCCAGGTAGAAGCGGTGCAGGCCGGCGATTCCCAGAAAGCCGAGCAAGCACAGGACGTAGGAAAAGCGTACGTCGCGCATGGCAACACCCAGCCTAGCAGCCCGTGGTGGAGCAGCCCGTCGTGAACGTCCCACGCCCCTCGGGTCGGGGCCCACGACACCGATGGTCGGCGCATGGGCGCGAGCCCGCCCCGGCGTCGTGACCGTCGTCTCTCGATCCACGCGTGGATCGCCTCCTGTCCCGCACGAGGCTCCTCGCCGACGACATGCACTTTCGTGGTGCCCGTCGTTCGGTCGCGGGCGCGGGCGTCCATCAACCTAGGGCGCGCGTTGCCGTGGCGCTCGAGTCGCCGGCGGGCATTTGACGCAGCGGATCGGCGCTGCAGAGTGCCGGCGCCGGGTCACGTGGAATCGGTGTGGCTCGTGCTTCGTGGCAAGGAGAAGGACGATGCCGTACGCCTCATCCACGGCCTTCGAGCTGGAGGAGGAGCTCTCGCAACAGGACGTCGCGCGCCTACGCGCTCGCTTGCTCGAGCTGCGCAGCGAGATCGTCGCGAGGAGCCAGGCGCGCGTCGCCGATGCGCTCGAGAACGATGGCGGCCCGGTGGACGAAGCGGACGCCGCCTCCCAGCAGATCTCCCAGGACTTTCTCTTGCGGCTGGCCGACAAGGATCGTCGCCTGCTCCGTGAGATCGATCGTGCGCTCCAAAAGACGCAGACCGGCGAGTACGGCTACTGCGAGGGCACCGGCGAGCCGATCCCGCTGGCGCGCCTCGAGGTCCGTCCCTGGGCCCGCTACTCGGTCGAGTATCAGGAGCAGCTCGAGCGCGAACGGGTCAGCGACGACGACGCGTAGCGAGGCGCGAAGGCGACCCGAGGGCCCGACCGCGCGGCCGCCCTGGCAAAACGTCGCAAGGCATCCCGCGAGGCGGCGACACGGTCGGCGCCGCTGGTGGTTGCGTCGCTCGACGCTCGAGCCATGGCCGACGTTCCTTCGGCCTCGCGCCTGGCCAGCGTCCCCGCCGACGGCCTTTCGCGAGGTCTCCGAGACCCGCCGACCTGCGCGGGACGATCCGGCCCGCCCGCGCGGAAGCGATCTCCGAGTCTCCGCGACACCGGCGGGCCCGGGATTCGTCGGCTGGCACGCAGAACCGCCGGTCGCAGGCTGGGTGGCGAGGCGCCCGACCGGGCCCGGTCACGCATGGCGGCACCACGGCGGCTGACGTGTTTCGCAATCGGTGAGGGGACGCTGCCCGTTCGTTGCTTGCAAGCGTTCGTCGATCGAGGTCACGCGGTGCTGGGCGTGCTCACCAGGACCGAGGCCTTGCGCACCTGGGCGGACGAGCACCAGGTGCCCTGCCTCGACGGTCGCGACGCACTCTTGGAGGCCACCGACGCGTCGAGCTTCGACCTCTTGTGGAGCATCGACAACCCCTGGATCTTGCCGGCACCGGTGCTGGCCCGCCCCAAGACGCTGGCCATCAACTATCACGACGGTCCCCTCCCGCGATACGCCGGCGTGCATGCGACCTCGTGGGCCATCCTCGCCCGCGAGCGTTGGCACGCCATCACGTGGCACGTCATGGACGAGACGATCGACGGGGGCGACATCCTGGTCCAGGTTCCCCTGCCGATCGCTCCCGACGCGACCGCGAGGTCACTCGACCTCGCCTGCTGGCAGGCTGCGTTCGTCGCGTTTCTCGACCTTCTCGGCGATCTGGAGCGCGGCACCTGGGTTCGCAAGCCCCAGCGCACGACCGATCGGACCTACTTCGGTCCGGGCCATCGCCCGCCGGGCGGATGCACCCTCGACTTCTCCCGAGACGCGGCCGAGCTCGACGCCCTGGTCCGCGCCCTCGACTTCGGGGACGGCCCCAATCCTCTGGGGACCCCCAAGGTCGCCGTCGGCCCGCACCTTCTGTCCTGCAAGCGTCTGTGGGTGGGCGCCCGATCCACGCTCCCTCCCGGCTCGCTCGTCGCCCTCGAGCCCGACGCGCTGGTCGTTGCCACCTCCACCCGCGACGTGCGGCTCGAAGGGTTGTCGACGCTCGAGGGTGCACCCGTCCGGGCGGGGGAGCTCGCGGCCGCACTCGATCCCGGGCAGCCCCGCGTGGGGCTCGACCGCGCGGCCTTCGATCGCCTCGGTGCCCAGCACCGGCGCGTGTGCGCTCAGGAGCGCCGATTCGTTCGCCGCCTCGCCCGCGCGCAGCCCCTCGTCGTCCCCGGCCACGCGACGATCGGTCGCGACCCGTCACCGCGCTCGCGCGAGAGCAGCCCCGACGCACCGCAACCACCCTCCGCCGCTCGTCGATCCGCGACCCCTCCGGTGGCCCTGCCCACCGCGGACGGCACGCTGGCGCTCCTGGCCGTCGCCAGCGTGCTGGGTCGCGCGGGGGGGACCACGACGTTCGACGTGGGGCTGCGACATCCGGCGATCACCGAATTCGATCCTTCGTTGTTCGCCCCGGTCGTCCCCCTGCGCATCGATCTCCAGGGCTCCGCGTCGGTCGCCCACAACCTCGACACGCTCGCGCGCGCCCTCTCCGAGCTCGTCGCCGCGGGGACGTACCCTCGCGATCTGGTGGCGCGTCATCCCGAGCTTCGTCACCTCGGAGGCGAGGGACCGACGTACTTCGTGAGCGTGCATCTGGTCGACGCCGCGCACCCGCCCGACGCGATCGACGCTCCTTTCGCCGTCGTCATCGACGTCGACGCGCGCTCCCTTCACGTCGATCACGACCCGTCGCGCGTCTCCGATGTCGCCGCGCACGCGTGGGCCCGCCGCATCGCGGAGCACGCCCGCGCGCTGGCCGAGGATCCGGGGCGCTCACTCGACGACGTGCCGCTTCTGCCCCCCGACGAGCGCGCCGCCATGCTCGCGCTGGGACGGGGGCCCCGACTGTCGCGTTCCGATGCGGCGGTCACCCGGGCGATCCTCCGCCACGCCACGCTCGACCCCGAGCGTCCGGCCGTCGAGCACGACGGCCACCGGCTCACCCGACGCGCGCTCGTCGAACGGGCGCATGCCGCGAGTGCCACGCTGGCGGCCCACGGGGTGGGACCGGGGGCGATCGTGGCGGTGTGCCTCCCGCGAGGCATGGACCTGCCCGTCACCATGCTGGCGGTCTGGCTGTGCGGCGCGTGCCACCTGGCGCTCGACCCCGAGCAACCGGACGAGCGGTTGTCGGCCTTGCTGCGCCACGTCGAGGCGAGCTTCGTGTGCGCCCGACGTTCCGAGCTCGTTCGCCTGGCTTCCGAGCCCGCCGAGCGACGGCGCTTTGCCGTCGAGGATCTCTTCGTGCCCCGCGGGCCGTCGCCCGTGCGCGTGATCGCCCCCGAGGATCCCGCGTACGTCATCTACACCTCCGGAAGCACGGGGCATCCCAAGGGGGTGGTGATCCCCCACCGCGCCTTGTCGGCCCACCTCGCGAGCATCACCGAGGCCTACGCCCTGTCCCCCGACGATCGGATCCTGCAGTTCGCCTCACCAGGCTTCGACGTGGCCATCGAGGAGATCGTCGGTGCGCTCGCGACGGGTGCCACCTTGGTCGTCCGACCCGATCACCTCACCACCGACTTCGCCGCGTTCACCCGCTTCGTGCGGAAGGCCCGTCTGTCGGTGCTGAACCTGCCGACTGCGTGGTGGCGAGCATGGGTCGATCATCTGCACCGTCGCCACCACCCGCTCCCCGCCAGCCTTCGCCTCGTCGTGATCGGGACCGAGCAGGTGGCGCGTCGACCCGTCGAGCAGTGGCGCGACCTCCACGGAAGCGACCGCGTCCGCCTCCTCAATTGCTACGGCCCGACCGAGGCCACGGTGGGCGCGACCAGCTACATCGTCCCGGCGCGCGGCCCCTTGCCCGAGCGCATTCCGATCGGTCGTCCGCTGTCGGGCACCGTCGCTTGGGTCCTCTCGCGCGATCGCGAGCCGCTCCCCGCCGGCGTCCCGGGCGAGCTCTTCCTGGGCGGCCCCCGCCTGGCGCAGGGCTACCTTCGCGCGCCCGGCCCCACCGCCGAGGCCTTCGTCTCCGATCCCCATCGGTCCGGCCAACGCCTATACCGCACCGGAGACCTGGCGCAGTGGAACGCGCTGGGCGAGCTCGAGTACCTGGGACGGATCGACCGACAGCTCAAGATCCGCGGCCATCGCATCGAGCCCGCCGAGATCGAAGCCGTGCTGCTCGAGCAGCCGACGATCCGTCGCGCGGTGGTGAACGCGGTACCCGGACCGCGCGGCGAGCCCTCGCTCGTCGCCTGGCTCGAGCCCGCCGAAGGGGCCCCCCTCGACCGCAGGGCTTTGCGCCGCGCCCTGCAGGCCCGCCTTCCGGCCGCCATGATCCCGACTCGGTTCGTCGGTCTGCAACGGATGCCGCTCGGTCCCACCGGCAAGATCGATCCGAGCGCTTTGCCCATGCCGGCCTGGCACGAGCTGGACGATCCGCCCGTGCCCCCGCGCACTCCGCTCGAGCAGCAGCTCCTGCAGGCCTTCGCGGCCGCCCTCGGCACGCCCGAATCGACCCGGCTGTCGATCCGCGACGACTTCTTCGCCTGTGGCGGCCACTCGCTGGCGGCCGCGCGCCTGGTCGAGGAGATCGAGCGACGGATCGGCGTCGCGATCGGTCTCTCGGAGCTGTTCAACCACCCGACCGTCGAGGCGTTGGCCGATCGGCTCGTCCGCGACCCACCCGTGGCCTCGCATGGTGCCACGCCCTTGGTCGCACGTCGCCAGCGGATCATCGCGGTGCGCGAGGGGGGAGACCGCCCGCCGCTCTTTCACGTCGGCGGGGCATTCCTCCTGCGCGAGCTGGCGGCCCACCTGCGACCCGGACGGCCCATCTACGGGGTTCTCGAGCAGAGCCTCGACGATGCCGCTGCGCTCGATCTCGAGGTCGACACCATTGCGCTCCGCTGTCTCGCCGACATTCGGGCGACGCAGCCGCACGGTCCTTACGCGCTGGCCGGGTGGTGTTTCGGCGGTCGCGTGGCCCTGGAGGTCGCCCGCCACCTGGCCCGGCAAGGCGAACGCGTCGCCCTTCTCGCGCTCATCGACAGCTACGGGCCCCGACGCCTGCGCCCGGGTGTGCGCGAGCAGCTCGAGCGTCTGCGCCACCATCGTCGTCGCCTGCGCGGCCGCCCGCCCGCGGACGTGCTCGTCGACCTCGGCGTGCGCGTGGTCGGGCGCGCCTGGTCGAAGATCTGGCCGCGGCTGTATCTCGGCACGCGTGGTCTGGGGCGGCAGCCCCCCGCGTGGCTGCGCTCGATCGAGCAGGCCAACCTCGCCGCCGCCGACCGTCACGATCCGCGGCCGTACGACGGGCCCGTGGTGCTGCTGCGGGCCGAGGACCAGCCGCGGTGGGAGCGCTACGGCCCCCGTATGGGTTGGTCGGGCATTCTGACCGGGGTCGTGGCGCAGCACACCCTCCCCGGCGACCATCTCGGCCTGTACGACCCGCCGCACGTGGCCGCCCTGGCGACCCACCTCGACACCTACCTCGACGCCACCGTCGATCCTCCGCTGCAATCCCGCACCGCCTGACCGGGGTCTCCCGGACGCAGGAGCGTCCCGGCGCAGCATCGCCGCGTTCGCCTGCCCCGGCGCCTCACTGCCTGCGCCAGGTGTGGTTGCGCAGCGGCGAGAACGGATCGGGCGTGGCCGGAGGAACGAGGCGGAAGGATCGCCCCTGAGGAGCCGGATCCGCGAGCGGCCGCTCGCGTGCATCGGCGTCCTCGACGACGGACTGCAGCGGTACGGCGGGCGTTTCCGCGTCGTCGGGTGGCTCGGGCAACGCGGCGTGGAGCGTCTCGCTGCTCTCGCGGTGGCGCTCGGCCTTCGTCGGCTTGCGCCGCTCGGCCCGTTTTCCGGCCGTCCTTCGCGACGCGTTGCGGCGCTCTTGGGTCCGCGGCTCGGATTTCGCCTCCGTCGCACCGTGCTCCGTCGCGTCGTGGGGGTGCACGACCACCGGAGGCACGACCATCGGCAAGACCGTGGGCGGAGGCGGGTCGGGGTCCTCGGCGGCGTCGGACCGCGCCGACACCATGTCCACCTGGAAAGCACGACGGTCGGGCGCGCTCGCCCGCATGCCGGCGAGCGTCCGCGGCATCACCGATTCGGTGGTGGTCGTCAGCGCCTCGCGCTTTTCGAGGATCGTCGGGTCGGCCAAGGTGAAGGCCACCGCTCCCACCATCACCAGTGCGGCCGACCCGAGCGCGATGAGGCCGGGACGGATCCCGCCGAACACCCGGCCCTCGGTGCGGGGCATCCGTCGGGTGTCGAGCTCGATCTCGGCGAACGCCTGGGCGTCCCCGCTCTCGGCATCGATCGCCTTCAGCGCGGCGCCCAGATGCTCCGCGCTCTGGTAGCGTTCGTCGGGGTTCTTGCGCAGCGCCCGAAGGATCACGTCCTCGAGCTGCGCCGGGAGCTCGGGCACCAGGCGTCGGGGCGGCTCGCAGTCCTCGTAGATGTGCATCGCCAGGGTCACCATGGGGCTCTTGGCCCGAAACGGCGGTCGCCCACAGCAAAGCTGATACAGGAGCACGCCGACGGCGTAGATGTCCGCCCGCTCGTCCACGTCCTCGGCGTTCTTCGCCTGTTCGGGCGCGATGTACTCCGGCGTCCCGAAGATCGCCCCCTCGGCCGTGAGATCCTGCTCGACGTCCTCGGCCGAGTAGGCGAGCTTCGCGATCCCGAAGTCCAGGATCTTCACGTGCTCTGCCGCATTCTCGCCGCGACAGACGAAGCAGTTGCGTGGCTTGAGATCCCGATGGACCACCCCCGCGTCGTGCACCGCCTGCAGCGCCTCGCAGACCTGCAGCACCAGCCACCGCACCCGGGGCCAGGGTAGGGCCCCCTCGCGCTCCAGGGTAGCCCCCAGGTCCTCGCCATCGAGGTACTCCATGATCGAGAACACGACGCCCTGGTCGTCCTGCCCGTAATCGGTCACCCGGATGACGTGCTCGTGCCGGACTCGGACCGTGATCTTCGCCTCGCGGAGAAATCGGGTCACTGCGTCGGGGCGCTCGCGCATTCCCGGCCTGAGCACCTTGATCGCGACTTCGCGCTGCTCGTGCAGGTCGTAGCCCTTGAACACCACGGCCATCCCGCCCTGGCCGATCGGCTCGTCCACCCGATAGCGATCGCACAAGATCCGACCCTCGAGGTGATGCGGGTCCCCGATGCCCGGCGGCGGCCGACGGTGCGTCGCCCCGCGGTCGCCCTCCCCGTCGGACCCGAGCGCGTGCTCCTTGGGGGCCGCATCCGGCCCCGCGTCGACCTCGGGTCCACCCGCCCGCCCGCTCGCATCGTCGGCACCGGAGTCGACGCCACAGCCGGCTTCTCGATCGGCCGCCCGCTCGCCGTTCTCCTCTGCACCGTCCATCTCCCGGATCCCTCTTCCGAGGACTGTGCAACCGACATGCCCGACGTCCAGCCGTCCCCGCGTCGCGAACCGTTACGCTCACGGTCGCCGCGCCACCGCGCTCTCGCGCGTGTGTCGAACGGTTGCACCTGTGTCAGCGCGTCGCGGCGAACGGGAGCGGCCGATCTTCGATGGCCGGCTGAAAAACCCTTCGGGCCGTTCGGTCGCGCGGCCTCCCGCGCGCCGTCGAGCAGTCGCTGCCGAGCCCTCCGAGGTCGGCCGGCGTGCATCACGGACGTTCGCCCGACCCCGTGCGCACCGACCCGGTGATCCCGCTCAGCGCCCGGCTTCGGGCGCCGGCGGCACGACATCGCTCGACTCGAAGCGCCGCACCTCTCCCTCGGCGACCCCCATCCCGGTCCGCCTCCACCAGCGAAACAAGGGGCCGGGTGCCCACCAGTTCCACCGGCCCAACAACGCCATCGTCGAAGGCACGAGCAAGATGCGAATCAGCGTGGCATCGATGATGATCGCCAGCGCCATCCCGACGCCCAGCTCCTTGAGAAAGATCAGAGACCCGGCGATGAGGCCGGCGATGACCGCCAGCAGCAAAATCGCCGCGCTGCTGATGATTGGCCCCGTCACGGTCAGCCCCTCGCTCACGCTTTCGGTGTTGTCGTGCGTCTTGTCGTGGTGTTCCTTGATCCGGCTGAGCAGAAACAGCTCGTAGTCCATCGAGAGCCCGAAGATGATGGCGAACATCATCACGGGAATGATGGGATCCACCGCGCCCACCGACGCGTAGTTCAGCAAGCGCTCCAGGCGGCCGTCCTGGAAGATGAACACCAGCGCGCCGAAGCTCGCCGACAGCGAGAGGGCCGTCATCACCACCGCCTTGGCGGCGATCACCGGGGCGCCGAACGCCATGATCAACATCAAGAAGATCACGCCGGCCACCGTCACCGCCGCATACGGCAACCGGTCGCCCAGAGCATCGCGAATCTCGGCGATCTCCGCGGCACGTCCGGTGACCCGGACATCGAGTCGCCGCGTGTCGAGCCGCTCCAGGGCCGCGACCTGAGCGCGCGCCTCGGGCGACGACGTCGGGTACGCGCCGTCGACCTGCACCAGCGTTGCATTGCCGTCGATGGCACCCTCCACGCGGGCCCGGATCGCGGAAGGAAGGGCCTCGCGCCGGGTCAACGCCGCCACCGCGGTGTCGGGGTCGTCGAAGGCGCCGACGATGCTCGACACGCTGTCGACGCCCGGGAGCGCCTCGATCGCCTCGACCAACGAGAACAGCGAGCGCACCCCCGCCTCCGACGTGATGCTCTCGCCGGTGCGCATCTCCACCAGGAGCAGGTGGGTATCCACCCCCGATCGCGGAAACAGCTCGGGATCCGAGATCGCGTCGTAGACGATCCGAACCTCCGACTCCGGTGGAAACACGCGTGCGTCGGACACGACCGTCTGCATGCGCAAGAACGGGACGCCGCACAGCAGCAAGAATCCGGAGGTCAGGACCGTCACCACCACTGGCCTGCGCATGCAGCCGGCGGCGGCCTGTCGCCAAAACCGGGTGCTGCGGCGCGCCTGGGTCACCTCCTGGGGTCGCACACCGCCCACCCGTCGCCCCAACAGCCCCAGCAGCGCCGGAAGCAGCACCACGGCGCACAGGTTGGTCAGGAGCACCACCACGGTTCCGGCCATGGCGATGCTGCGGAGCAGGTTGACCGGCACCCAAATGAGACCGAGCAGGCTGGCGGCGACCGCCAGCCCCGAGTACGCGATGGTCTTGCCCGCGGTGCTCACCGTGTTCCGCACCGCGATGTCGGGTGGATTGCCCACCCCGAGCTCCTCCCTGAACCGCTGGACCATGAACAGCGCGTAGTCGATGGCCAGACCCAGCCCCAAGAACGTCACGATGTTCAACGCGAACAGCGAGATCTCGAAGAACGATCCCAGCACGCGCAGGGCGGTCAACGACATCGCGACGGCGAACGCACCGACCACCAGCGGCAGCGATGCCGCCACCAGGCCCCGAAAGAACACCACCAGCAGGATCGCGACCGTCGGAATCGAGATGAGCTCCGCGCGTACCAGGTCCTTGCGGGCGATCTCCTGGGTCTCGACGTTGGCCGCCACGCGCCCACCGATCGCCTCGTCCAGCGCGTCGGAGCGCAGCAAGTCGTCGATGCGATGAAACGCTCGCTGCTGCTCGGGTTCCTCACCCGCCAGATCGACCGTCACCAACCAGCGCGATCCATCCGCCGACACCAGCTCGTCCTGCAAGACCAGGGGCGACCCGACGGCCTCGATCGCCGGGTCGGCGCGCACGCGAGCGACGATCTCGGCCATCTCCGAGCGGATGGCGGGGTCGTCGAGGTCGCCGTCCGGCGCGTGGTACATCGCCACCACGTCGGGCGTGGTGTGCCCGAACCGCTCGTACAACTGCCGTTCGAGCGCGAGCGTCGGGCTGTCGACGACTTCGAAGCCGCCCGGCTCCAGCACGGTGGCCGCGTCGTACCCCAGCCCGAAGCCGGCTGCCGTCAAGACGAACAGCAGAGCCACGAGCCATCGGCGCCACGCGTAGGCTTTGCCTCCGAGCGAGCTGCCCATGGCGACCTGACCAGCCTTCGCCCCGACGACCGCCCTTCAACCCTCGCGACCGCCGCCCGCGACCTCCCGTACCCCTGGGATCGAAGGCTCCGCAACCCCCACGACATCGCCCTGCCGACGTCCGCCGCCGTGCGTCGCGCCCGCACGACGGGTGGGCTCCGCCTCCGCGGCGAAGCACGGCCACCACGGGACGACCCGTCGGTTCACGGTACTGCGTCGTGGGAACGATCCCGTGCGCGCGGGTCACTTCTCCGCGGCGCCCCGGTTCCGAAGGTGGGTGGCGATCGACGTGTGCGTGTGGTGGTTCGAGCAGGTCCTTCGTGGGGTACGTGCCGGTCGACGGTCGTAGGTCACAAGAACGCGGCGGTCGGCAGCGGATTGTTCTCGACCGACCGGCGCAGCCTTCCGAGGGCCTTTTTCTGGAGCTGCCGAATGCGTTCCCGCGACAGTTGGTGACGCTCTCCCAGCTTCTGTAGCGTCAGCTTGCCGCTGTCGCGCAGGCCGTAGCGATGCAAGATGATGTCGCGCTCGAGCGGCTCGAGATCGGTGATTGCGTTCTTGACCAAGGTGGCGTGACGCAGGTCGTCGATGCACTCGGCCCAGCGGGTGGAGTCCGCGTCTTCGAGCAGCTCCGCGGCGCTGCGCGAGTCGTTGGGCGTCAGCGGAGCATCGAGGGCCACCGAACGGAGCTCCATCGCTTCCCGGGCCAGCTCCACCTTCTCCGTCGAGACGTGGATCCGCGCGGCGATCTCCTTGGCGGTCGGATCGCGACCCAGCTCACCGGCCAGGGCACGTTGCGCGCCCTGCATCTTCGTGAACACGTTGTGCAGGTGCGCGGGGATCCGCACGGTGCGTCCTCGATTCACCAGGGCTCGCGTGATGGCGTGACGGATCCACCAGGCCGCGTAGGTGGAGAACCTGCAGCCCTTGTCCGGGTCGAAGCGATCGACCGCCTTCATGAGCCCGAGGTTGCCTTCCTGCACCAGGTCGGGTAGCGACAGGCGGTTGCGACTGTAGCGCTGTGCCACCCTCACCACGAGCCTCAGGTTGGCGCACACGAAACGGTTGCGCGCCGCGTGGAGGACCGAACGCGCCTGCTTGACCCGCTTGATGTATCCCTCGAGCACGCCCTCGGCCGGAATCTCCTGCAGGCGCAGGTGCTTTGGAGGGCGATCGCTCGAGAGGCCTTCCACGTCGCGCGCAATCGCGTCGGCGGCGTTCCGATCGATGTCCAGCCGTCCCAGCCGCCTGGCCAGAGCCGCCGTGGTCTGCGAGAGCGCTCTTACCCGCCGCTCGTCGTGCTGGCGCCGCAGCTCGTCGACGGCACGTCGCACGGCGTCGACCTCCTTGCGTGGCATCGATTCGATGGAGAGAATTTCTTTCGTGGCCTCCAGGACCGGATCGATGAGCGACGGCAACGAGAGTAGGGCACGCCAGTAGGCGTCGCGCAGCTCCGCGATACGTCGAGCTTGCGACAGCTCCTCTTCCGCAGTGAGCAGCGCATAGGTGCCTGCGTCGTCGAGATAGGTATCCAAAGATGAGCGCTCGTTCGGCCTTCGGTCATCTCGGGAACAAGAGGTGCGAGTCGTTGCGTTGGGCTGAGCCATGAACGGTACTCCTGGTCGCTTGCGCGGTGCGTGCCGTGGTGCATGCCGCATGCCACGGTCGAACTCGGCGCCCGGGTCGGGATCCTGGCGCCGGCTCCGACGATGACGAGCGCGCCCGCACATCCCATGCCTGAGACGCTGTGGCAGATCGCCGCGTTCGGCTCCGCGACTGCATGGGCGTTGGACGACCGAAACAGGCTTCCGATGCCGTAGTGTCACGCAGCTCTTTCGGTCGGCCGCCCCTCGCCACGCGCTCGTTCGTCGTGAGCGCGCGCGGCGGCTACGCGACACGGCGTGGTGGTCCCTTGGGTGGTTGCTACGTTGCTTGCGTCATCCATGCATCCGAGCCATGTCGTCGAGATCGGTGACCGGGATCCCTCGGAGTACACCGACGGCGACGTGAGCGACGCTCGCGTACTCCTGTTCCAGGAGGAGCCGCGCACGGTCCACGCCCTGCGTCGGGCCGTCGAGCACATCGAGTCGGCCCACGTGGAGGTCGTGCACGTCGCGACCTTCGCGGATCTTCGACGTCACCTCGAGCAGGACACCGTCGCGCTCGTCGTGGTCGACCTCACCACGGACGTCGCCACCAAGGTGCGGCACGTGCTCGATCCGGACGACGCCGTCGCCGTGATCGGGATCGCCCCGGCGCTCGACGAGGCCGTACGACGGCGTGCGGCGGACCTCGGGGCTGCGCACGTCCTCGTCGAGACCGAGGGGTTCGAAGAGCTGCTCCGTCTGGTCGCCCGCGGCTTCGTCGAGCATTCGCGCCTGCGAGGGTTGGCCGAAATCGCCGGGCGAGAAGCGCGATCGGCCCACGCGCAGCTCCTCGAGGCGCTCATGCACGTCGAGCAACCGGCCTTGGTCGTCGGGCCGGAGCACAAGGTGCTCTTCGCCAATCGCGCCGCGACCGACCTGCTCGGCTGCGCACCCTTTCGCCTGCTCGCCACCAAGTTTCCCTCGCCCCTTCGAGCCGTGGATGCGCAGACGGTCGTCCTGCCCGACGGGCGGGGTGGCAACCACGTGTTCTCCGCTCGCACGTTGCGGCTGCGATGGGGCTGCCGACCGGCCAGGCTGGTCCTCGTGCGTGCACCGGTGCACACGAACCGAACGCCGCCGTGCAGCCCGGCTTCGGCCGAGCAACTCGCCACCTTCGCGGCGACGGGCTCGGAGATCAATGCGCGCAGCACGAGGGTGGAGGCCGCGCTGCAGGCCGCGCTCGACCACCGAACCCAGCTCCGCGCCCTCGTCAAGCAAGCGTTCGCCGCGATCGGCCGCCACGCGCGTCTGTTCGGAGGCACGGGCACGCCCAACGACGCGGAGGCCGTGGTCGAAGATCTGCTGGATAGCTGGCACCGCGCACTCGTCGGTGCGATCGACGACACACGAAGGATCCAGCGGCTCGCCGCTCACGTGCAGCGCAGCGCCGCGCGCTCGAGCGGCAGCGTCGAGCTCACCAGCGTCGATGCCATCGTGCGTGGCGTCTGCAAAGGCATCCAAGAACGCCTACCCGACACGGCGATCTCGCACGTGTGTGGAGCCGGTGCGACCATGGTCACCGACGCGCGGCGATTCGAGACCTTCCTCGATCGTCTCCTCACCGGCGTGGCCCGTGGCCTGCGGGACCACGGCGTGCCCGTCCCCACCCTGGCGGTCCGCACCCGGGCCAGTGGGGAGACCGTCGTCGTCAGCCTCGAGGCCCACGCGGCGGCCCTCGCGGGACGCGAGCGGGCGCTCTTGCAATGGATCACCGCCGCCCCCGACCCTTCCGACCCCGACGAGCTCGCGGAGGCGGCGGATCTCCTGCAACAGCTCCGAGGCAAGCTGCGATTCGGGCTGCGCAGCGACGGCACATTGTGGCTACAGGCAGCGCTGGCGGTTGCGCAACCCGGAGCTTGAGCGACGACTCCCCTCGACGCGGCGGTCGCGGTAACCTCGAAGCGCACGTGAGCAGCTCCAGCTCAGCGACCACGGACGTGGGCGACACGCTGTGGCACGACGACGGCGAGGACGCCCACGGCACGGACGCCGCGCGGTCGGGCTTTTTGCGACCCAGCGAGACGCTGGGCCGGTACGTCGTTCTGTACCGATTGGGCACCGGCGGGATGGGGGTGGTGTACGCCGCCTACGACCCCGAGCTCGATCGCAAGGTGGCCCTCAAGCTCCTGCGCAAAGGCTCGAGCGATCCCCAAAAGAGGCGCCACGCACAAGAGCGCCTGCTCGAAGAAGCGCGAGCCATGGCGCGCTTGACCCACCCCAACGTCATCACCGTGCACGACGTCGCGATGATCCACGGGCGCGTGTTCATGGCGATGGAGTTCGTGGACGGCACGACGCTGTCGGCCGCGTTGGCCAGCGGCATCATGCCTTGGCGCAAGGTCCACGACATCCTCGTCCGCGCGGGGCGGGGCCTGGCGGCGGCCCACGACGCCGGCTTGGTGCACCGCGATTTCAAACCCGACAACGTGATGCTGGCCAAGGACGGTCGGGTGCTCGTCATGGACTTCGGGCTGGCTCGCGCCCTCGATGCCGATCCCTCCTCGGACGTGCACACCCGCCCATCAGCCAGCCGAAGCGCGATTTCCCGATCGTTGGCCGAAGCGATTCCGATCTCCGCGTCCGCCGCTCCCCGCCGAGATGGCAAGCGCAACGACCTCGTCGGGACCCCGGCCTACATGGCGCCCGAACAGCGGCGAGGCGAGAGCGTCGACGCGCGCACGGATCAGTTCAGCTACTGCGTGACGTTCAACGAGGCGCTGTACGGGCAGCGGCCCTTTCAGGGCGAGACGCCCGCCGAAATCGCCCGCAAGATGGATCAGGGGCTCATCCCCGACCCACCGCCCCACACCAAGGTCCCCGCGTGGGTGCGCGCGGTGATCCTGCGCGGTCTGTCGCCCGATCCCGAGCAACGCTGGCCTTCGATGCACGCCCTGCTCGCGGCCCTGGAAGACGATCCGGCCGTCCGGCGGCGACGCTGGCTGGTCGGCGCCGGCGTGGTCGCCATCGCGGGCGCCAGCGGATTCGGCGTTCACCTGCTCGCCGAGCATCGCGGCCGAGTCTGTCATCACGCGGAGCGACATCTCGAGGCGGTATGGGACGACGATCGCAAGGCGTCGGTCGAACGAGCCTTCCGCAAGAGCGACATGCCCTACGCCGACGCGGCGCTACGCGCAGTGACCACCGCGCTCGACGACTATGCGACGCAATGGGTGGACATGCACCGCGAGACCTGCGAGGCGACGCGCCTACGCGGCGAGCAGTCCGACGAGCTCCTCGATCTGCGCATGCACTGTCTCAATCGTCGCCTGGCCGAGCTGCGGGCGCTGGTCGACCTCTTCGTCGAAGCCGACGCCCAGGTGGTGCAGGCGGGCGTGGGTGCAACCGGCAAGCTCGTCCCGCTGACCGTTTGTGCGGATCTCGAGCTGCTCAAAGCGCCGCTGCCTCTACCCGACGATCCCCAGACGCGCCAGGCCCTGCAGGCCATCGAGACCGAGCTGGCCCGGGCCAAGGCCCACCAGGACGGGGGGCGCTACACCGAGGCCTTGTCCATCGCCCAGACGGTGGTGGAGCGCGCCGAAGAGGCTGGCTACGCACCCTTGCTCGCCGACGCCCTCTTGCGACTGGGGGAGCTGCAGTTCGTCACCGGTGCCTACACCGACGCCAACGAGACCCTTCGCGAAGCGCTCCCCCATGCCGCACGCAGCAAGCACGACGACGCCGTCGCGCGCATCTGGACGCACCTGGTGACCGTGGTCGGCCACGGGATCGGTGACCTCGCACGAGGGCGCGAGATCGCCGATGCCGCGGCCGCAGCGGTCGCGCGAGCCGGCGACAAACCCGAGCATCGGGTGGGGTTGGCTCGTGCGTTGGGGGTGCTGCACCTGCGCCAGGGCGAGCTCGAGCAGGCGCAGCAGCGCTTCGAGGAGGCGGTCGCTCTCCAGCGCGAGCTCCCCGGCGACGGGCCCTTGCTCGCCGGTATGCTCAACAACCTCGCGGTGACCTACATCGAGCAGAACGAGCTCGAGCGAGGCAAGGCGCACTTGCAAGAGGCGCTCGACATTCTCGTGACGACCGTCGGCACCGACCATCCCCTGGTCGCCACCATGGAGCTCAACATCGGCAGCGTCAGCATGTCCACCGGCGAGCTGCAGGACGCGGGCCGACGATACCGGCGCGCGCTCTCCATCCTCGAGCGCTCGGTGCCCGCCGGTCATCCCGACCTCGCCCGCGTGCACTCCAACTTGGCGGCGCTCGCCCTGCAGCAGCTCGACCTCGACGAAGGCGTGGATCGTGCCGAACGTGCGCGCGAGGCGTTCGAGATCTCGGCCAGCAAGCACCCCGATCGCGCCGTGGCCACCGCGCTGTTGTCCCTCCTCGAGCGTCAGCGCGGCGAATCCGACCGTGCGCTTTCCATGGCCCGCGACGCGCAGCGCTTGTGGCTGGAAGCCTCCTCCGAGACGGAGGCCCGATACGCCATCGTGCTGATGGCCGTCGGCCTCGGCGAGCTCGACAACGGCGATCTCGACGCGGCGGCCGACACCCTCGAGCAGGCGCTCGGCCTGTGGAAGCCCCGTGGGGCCAACGTGCACTGGGAGCGGCCGGCCATGCGCTTCGCGCTCGCGCGCGCGATCGAAGCCGCGCAGCCCGATCGCGCCCGCGCGCTGGCCGAAGAAGCCCTCGACGAACTCCAGCGCGCCCCCGTGGCCCCCCTGCGCGACCGCGAGCTCGACGAGATCCGCACCTGGATGTCGGCCCACGCCAACCGTTGACACGCCCCCGGCCCGAGGGCGGCCGCCGAGCCGTGCGCGCTACGCCAAGATGTCCGTCAGCGGCGTGTCCGAGTAGGGGCTTTGGTTCGGATTGCCGATCGAGGTGACCGCGGGATCGTAGTTCTGCCACAGCGCCAGGAGAATGTCGCTGACGTTGCCCGAGGTCGGGATGGAGTTTCCGTGGGGGTTGGACGGGTTGTTGGCCACAGCCTGGCTGTGAATGCCCGGGTACTTGAGGTAACCGCCGCCGGTGCCCGCCAGCAGCACCGGGTGGCGCCGAATGCTGTGGCTCCACCCCACCGAGCAGTCGCTCGTCACGTAGACGATCGCGGTGTCGAGCAGCGACTTCCCGTGCACGTCCTGGTGGCTCTGGAACACCTCCAGGATCTGCGCCAGCTTCTCCATGATGAAGATCTGACCGTCGTGATAGGCCTCGAGCGCGTTGTTGCTGAATTCAGCGTTGTGCGACAGGATGTGGTGCGTGTTCGGGGCGCCGATCTCCCCGAACGTCGCCTCGCCGGCCAAGGGCAGCATCATGCACGAGGCGACGCGCGTGATGTCGCACTCGAACGCGATCGCGACGAGCTCGGCCATCACTCCGGTGATGGTCGTGATGAGCTCGTTGTTGACCGGCTCGCTGTTGGTCTCGGTGGGCATCCCCGGGATCTCGCACGCCGGCGGCAACGTGGAGATCTTCGTCTCCAGCTCCCCGAGCGCCGACAGGTGCGCGTCGATGCGCTGGTTGTCCAGCGTCCCGAGCTTGCCGCGCAGGCGTGCCAGGTCGTCCTTGATAAGGTCCAGGATGCTCAGCCGGAGCGCACGATCGTCCGGCTTGGGCACGAACTCGCCGAACAGCGTCTGCCACACGGCCTGAGGGTTGGGCTCGGGGGGCAGGGCGGTGAGGTTGCCCGGCTGACCGCGGTTGGAGATGGTGTCCTTGTTGACGCCGTTGTCCGCGGGGCTGAACCCCTTCGAGATCCCGACCTGAATCGACCGGACCGGCGTGACCACCCGACTGGCGATCGAGTCCGCGATCACTTGATCGATGCTCGGGCCGCCCGGGTCGGAAGCGAACCCGGGGAGATCGTTGCGCGGCACGAAGTTGTAACCCGTCAGGGCCGTGATCCCCTCGTGGTGGGTGATGCGGGGGTCGCAACGGTTCGAGTACCCGGTGCAGATGTTGATGTAGTCCTTCACGGCCGCCAGCGGCATCAGCGTCGGGCTGAGCTGCCATCCCTCGCCGACCTGGGCGGGCTCCCACCGGTCGAGCAAGACCCCGTTGCCGAAGAAGAAGGTCATGAACTGCTTGGCCATCTCGGTGCCGTCGGCGTAGGCCTCTCCGTTGGCATCGAGCATGGCTTCGAGCGGGGGCAGGGCGACGGCCACGGTGGCGCCTCCGAGCATTCCGCGGAGCATCGTGCGACGGCTGAGCTTGAACTTGCGCAGGGGATACATGGCTTTGCTCCTTGGTCCTACTTGGGGAGGTCCACCCGGCGGAACACGTCACTGACGGTCAACTCCGCCATGACCTGCTTGAGGTTGTAGTCCGAGTCCGCGAACGCTTCCCCGAGCAAGGCGAACGCTTCCTCTTGGTCCTCGGTCTCCACGACCCCGATCGATCCACGGAAGACGTTGCGGATCAGGCAGTCGGGCGTCCGAGGATCCTCGCGCAACAGCGCCGCCAGGTCGGCCGCATTGTTCCAACTCCCCACCGCACTCACCTCGCCCGACGCATCGATGGGATAGCCGTTGTCCAACGTGCGGTACTCACCGATCGCGCTGTAGTTCTCGAACGCGAATCCGATCGGATCCATCTGTGCGTGGCACGGGGCACACGCCGCGTTCTCCATGTGCTGTTCGACGCGCGCACGCAGCGTGGTTTCCTCGGTGGGCTCGGGCAACGTCGGGTTCACGTCCGGTGGGGGTTCGGGGATCTCGTGGCACAACAAGGTCTGCTGGATGAACAGCCCCCGTCGCGTCGGCGAGTTCTGCACGGGGTGCGAGAACGCGGTGAGCCAACCCGCACGGGTCAAGAACCCCGCACGGTTCTGCTCGGCGGGCAGCTCGACTCGTGCCCATCCTTGCGGGTCGGGCGCGGTGACTCCGTACAGCGAGGCCAGGTTGCCGTTCACGAAGGTGTAGTTCGCGTCGAGAATCTCGAGGATGTTGCTGTCCTTCTCGAACGCGATGTGCTCGAGCAGCAACAGGATCTCCTGCTGCATGTCCGCGGCCAGCGCGGGCGAGAACGCCGGGAACAGCGAGGTATCCTTGCCCTTGGTCGGAAGATCCCGCAGGTTCCACAGCTCGCTGTAGAACGTCTTGAGGGCTCGGCGCGCCTCGTCGCGCTCGAGCAGCTCGAGCGCCGTGGCGCGGATGTCTTCCCGGGTCTCCAACGCGCCGTTCTCCGCCGCGTCGAGCAGGGCGGCGTCGGGTGTGCGGCCCAAGATGAAGAACGACATGCGCGAGGCGAGCTCGAGCGGAGTCAGGCGAAGCCCGCCGAAACCGTCGGCCTCGCCCACCTCGGTGATGTACAGAAAGTTCGGCGACTGCAGCAGGGCCGCGACGACGTACCGAACCCCGGTCATGAAGTCGCCGCCACCCCACTCGCGTGCATCTTGGGCCAGCGCCACCAGCCCGGCCACTTCGTCGTCCGTCAGCGGACGCCGCCACGCGAGGCGACCGAAGTCGCGAACCAGGTCGTCGTAGCAGGCGTCGCCCGGCGACGCCTCGCCGATGCACGGCACCGTCTGGGTGAGGCGCGAGGGGTTGTTCACCACGGCGTCGGCCACCAACCCCGCCGAACGCTCGTACTGCTCGACCGACGTCGGCGGCAACGGGAGCTGGGTGGCACCGATCGCGTCGAGGCCTCCCAACGCCTGATCGGCGGGCGGCTCGGCGGCCTGCGCCGCGCTCGAACCCAGGAGGTACTCGATGCTGTGCACGTACTGATGACCGAGCAGCCGCCGAAACCCCCCGGGCGGCGGCGTGAGGTCCAGGCCGGGGCCCGAATCGGTGTCCGCAGTGTCCGTGCCCGCGTCCTCTCCTTCGGTGTCGCTGGCCGTGCCCGCGCTGTCGGATTCGGTCCCCGCACTCTCGGCCTCGCCTGCATCATCTTTGCAGGCGGGCGAGAACGCGAGCGCCATTACGGGAATGAGGGATGATGTGAACCGGTGGATGCGTCGGCGCTGCATGGGACGGTCCTGACGTCGCACGGGGGGAGCTCCTCGATCGGGGCCTCGGCGGCGCCCTCGGGGAAGATGCGAAGCCCCCACAGGTCGCCCCTCCCCCGGTTCGGATTCTATGGCAGAGCATGGGGGATCCTTTTGGATCGGAACAAAAGGTGCAAAAAGCACCCTCCTGAGCATGCCTCAGGCGGCGCGCTCGCGCCGCGCCCCGAAAGCCCGCGATCGCCGCGGCGACAATCGTCGTTTCGCGGCCACGAGACCGTGATTCAGGTCTCGATGTGGGCCCCGGTCGCGCTGGGTGGACGACGCCCCGCGGGCGTGACCCGTTCGTCCCATCGTAGCAATCGGCTCCACGTTCGTCGCATGCCTCGGGCTCCGAGGACGTCCACCGACGGACCTGCCACTCGACCCGAGCCTCGATGCTCGCCCATCGTCCCTCGCGAGCCCGCACCACGTGTCCGTGTCGCTCGCCTCTCCTTCACCGGCACTCGACCATCGCCGACCCAGTGTGCGGCTCGCCCCGTCGAGCGCATCGACGATCGTCTCGACCACCTCGCGGTGGCAGCTCGTCCATGAACGGTCGATCGTTCGACGGTGCGCGTCGGACCTCGACACCTCGCCCCGACGCGGAGCCGAAGACAGCCCGACGATCGATTCCGCGCCCGTCGGATCCGATCGTCGTTCGTCGACGCCGACCGGGCGCATGTGGCAAGGACGCCGACACGCAGATGTGCCTGGACGACTGCGAGAAGATGAAGGGCTCGATGGCCGAGGGGGACGACGAGGCCCGGCAGGTCGCCGCCGGTGCGTATCAGGCCTGCAGGATCTCCTGCGACGTCACCAAGGACGAAGATCTGCGCCGCCTTCGCCGACGTCACCGAGATCCTGTGCGAGAAGGAACGCCCCGAGGCGTGCCGACGCCTCTGCGAGGGCAGCAACGGGCAGAAGAACGAGACCGCCTGCGGTCTGGTGAACGGGTCGCCGGTGGCGTGCGGCCGGCGAGCTCGGCCGCCGAACCGGCGCGCTGCGATCACGAAACCACAAGGACCGTGCCGGACGCGTCGCGTCCTGTTCGGTTCGCCGATCTTGCGCGCCCACCGACGCGTCCAGCGCGTCGAGCCCGTGGTATCACCGCGTGACGGACCCGAGATGTCGGACGTCTACGCGGCCCGCGCGGCTTCGCTGCGCTCGATCGTCGACCCCGGGCTGACTCCCGAAGGCGGCCGCTGGCTTTCGGACACGCTCTCGGCGATGCAGCGCGCGCCCGACCTCACCGCGCTGCGCGTCGCCTTCGCCCGCGCCGGTCGCAAGCTCCCCGCAATCCCCCTGGGCGACCTCGGCGTTTCGTCGCCGGCCGACTCGGGGCTCGAAGCGTGGCGCCCCCACTGGACCGCTCGCGATCATGCGCGCGCGATTCTCCTCCTGACTGCGCTCGGCCGCAGCGATCCCGCGTCGCACGTTCACGTGGTCGACAAGCTGCTGCGCACCGGCGACCTCGGCGAGCAGGAGAGCCTCCTCCGCATTCTCGGCGTCTTGCCCGACGCCGCGCGCTTCGTGGAGGTGGCCATCGAGGCCTGTCGCACCAATGCCGAGCGCGTCTTTGCGGCCATCGCCGGCCACAACGCGTATCCGGCCGCCCACTTTCCCGATCCGGCCTTCGCCCAGATGGTCCTCAAGACCATCTTCCTCGGTCTACCGACGGCGGGCATCGAGGGTTTGCCCGAGCGCGTCACCCCGGAGCTGGTCCGAATGCTCCACGACTACGCCGCCGAGCGCCGCGCGGCAGGCCGCCCGGTGCCCGAGGACATCGACCGCATCACCCGGATGATCCCATGAAGCTGTGCGATCCCCACA